>JBOHHD010000337.1:0-12631 GCA_050700515.1 Pseudonocardiaceae bacterium | reverse complement strand
TCGAACGACTCGACACCGGCCGAGTCGCGCGACTGCGAGTCGGCGCGGAGGCGATAACGACCCAGTCGCTCGGGGAGGACCCGCACGTCGAATCCGGAGCCGAGCAAACGCAACCACAGGCTCAGATCTCCCACCAGAGGGGTCGCGGTCGCGAAGCCGCCGACCGCCTCCCACGCCTGCCTGCGCACGGCGCCGGTACCGTAGATGAACTGGCCGCCGATCAGCTCGGTGAGCGTCACCCGGTGCTCCAGCGCGGGCCGACCCCGGGCCCCGACATGGCGGCGGAAGCCGTAGGGCAGGTCGTAGTCCTCGCCATCGATGAAAAGTGAGGCGTCACATCCCAAGGCATTGATCTCCGGGTGGACGTCCAGCACCGCGCCCAGCCGGGCGCAGAAATCGGGCCTGATCTGATCATCACTGTGCAGCACGGAGAAGTACCTGCCCCGGGCGAGGCGCGCGGCGGCGTCCACCCCGCCGGCGATACCGCGGTTCTCCTGGCGCACCAGCCGGATCCGGAGATCGAACGCATACGACTGCACGATCCGCGCGATCTCGTCGGATCTGCCGTTGTCCACGACGACGAGCTCCCAGTCACCGCGGGTCTGCGCACGCACCGAGTCGATGGTCTCCGCCAGGTACGGTTCCGTCCGGTAGGCCGTGCAGAGAATACTGAACGCCGGCTCCGCAGGGCGCTCTCTCTCGGCGCTCACCGGTCGATCCCGACATAGCCGAGCGCGAAAACGCTCCACGAGGCGACGCCGCGAGCGCGGTGGTCAGCACATACCGTGCCAGTACGCTTCGCGTCAGTATCAGTACGCAGGGCAACCTCCCCGACCACTTTCCCGGTTGCTGTATCGCCCCGGAGCGGCAGACGTTACGGCTTCTTGGGGGTTTCAGCGCACGGTGCGCAGCCGAGGGTGGTGTTCAAGGTGGGACAGCCCGTTCCACGCCAGGTTGACCAGATGTGCGGCGACCTCCTCCTTGGGCAGCTCACGCTCGTCCAGCCACCATTGCCCGGTCAGTGCCACCATGCCGACCAGCGACTGGCTGAACAGCCCGGCGAGCTGGGTGTCGTAGCGCCGGAAGGCGAACTCGCGGCCCAGGATGTGCTCCACCTGGCTGGCGATATCGTTGAGCAGGCTGGAGAACGTGCCCGACGCGCTGGCCACCGGGGAATCCCGGACCAGGATCCGGAACCCGTCGGAGGAGTCCTCGATGTAGCCGAGCAGGCTCAGCGCCGCCTGCTCGAGCAGCTCCCGGGGGTGGCCTGCGGACAATGCGGAGGTGATCCGCTGCAGCAGGTGGCGCATCTCCCGTTCCACCACGATGGTGTAGAGCCCCTCCTTGCCGCCGAAGTGCCCGTAGACCACCGGCTTGCTCACCCCGGCCCGGTGCGCGACCTCCTCGATCGAGGTGGCGTCGAACCCCTTCTGGGCGAACAGTGCCCGCCCGACGTCCAACAACTGTTCCCTGCGTTCCTTGCCGCTCATCCGGACCCGAGCCACCGGCTGCTGGCGTCCCAGCACTCCGGTCGCCGCAGGGACCGGTCTGCGCCGTACTGCCACACGGGTGACCCTAGACCCCCGCGTGTCCGTCGCTGGTGCACACCGTGTCCGCCGCTGATGCACGCACCACGGCCGAGGACGAACCGCCTCGCTGATAGCAGCAAATCCCTGTAACACCCCTGCCCATACCGAGCGATCAGTAGGACAACGGCACCGGAGCGCACAGCAATCCGCTGAAGTGCCATTCTCGTAAATCTTTTTCCGGAGAGGATCTTGGCATGTCCGCGTTCCGCGCTGCCCTCGCGGCGACAACCACCTCCGTGGTTGCGGCGGCATTGTTCATCGGTATTTCTGGTACCGCGCTGGCGGCCGACCTCGATTGCGGCGATTTCGCGACGCAGGAGCAGGCACAGGCGGTCCTGGACACCGACCCGTCGGACCCGAACGGTCTCGATGGCGATAACGACGGCGTGGCCTGCGAAACGCTGCCCCGTGGCGGCGCACCCGCGCAGTCGCAACCACCGGCGTCCTCATCAGCCCCCAAGCCGCAGCCCGAGCCTGCGCCAGCCCCAGTGCCCGCGCCGACCCGTCCTCCCGCACCTGCCCCGCAGCCCGCCCCCACCCTGCCGCCCACGCCCGCTGCGCCGACCCTTCCGCCCACCCTGGAGCAGCCGGTACAGCCAGACCGGGACTGCCTAGACTTCAGCTCCCAGGCCGAGGCGCAGGCAGTGCTCGACGCAGACCCCTCGGATCCGGAACGACTCGACACCGACTACGACGGTGTGGCCTGTGAGGAACTGTCCGCTCCCGGCGACCAGCAGGCCAACGTCAACCCGGTCGGCGACGTAGCAACCGGTGCCAGCGCGCCACCTTCGGACAGCGGCAGCGGCATCGCCGTCCTATTCCTCATCATCCTGATCGGCGGCGTGATATCCCTCATCCGACGCCGCCTGCAGCGCAGTTGACCCTCGCTCAGCACTGACAGCTACGGCCTCCTTCACGCAGCTCCGGCCCCGCGCTTGCGCACCAAGCGGGAACCAGCCAGGTGATCCTGCAAATCAGCATGCCGGAACTGATAAGCCGGACCAACGATCCGCAACAGCCCCAGCCGATAAGCATCGTCAAGAAACCCCATCAGCCGCCACGGCTCGTCCCACCAATGATCACAGTTTGGGAAGAATGAGCCGCGGTGACCGCGGCTCATTCTTCCGAAATAGCGATCTTTAGCGGGCACGACCAAGCGCCGGTCAGCCCCCGGTACCGGTCAGGTCTTGACGCTGAGCTTGGCCAGCCGCTGGGGCGTCGGCCAGCGCACGTTCCATACCCAGCCAAGCTTTTCGAACAGCCAGATCACCCGGGCGGAGATGTCGATCTGTCCGCGAAGCACACCGTGGCGGGCCGAGGTCGGGTCGGCGTGGTGCAGGTTGTGCCAGGACTCCCCACCGGACAGGATCGCCATCGGCCAGAAATTCGTGGCCTTGTCCCGGGCCGCGAAGGGCCGGTTACCCACCATGTGGCAGACCGAGTTGACCGCCCAGGTGACGTGGTGCAGGAAGGACACCCGGACCAGACCGGCCCAGAACAGCCCGGTAGCCACGCCCCACCACGACCAGGTCACCAAGCCGCCGACGATTCCGGGCAGCAGCAGCGACACCCCGGTCCACAGCCAGAACAGCTTGCTCACTCGCACCAGCGTGGGGTCGGCCAGCAGGTCCGGTACGAACCGGCGCGGGTTGGTCAGGTCCCGATTGAACAGCCACCCCATGTGGGCATGCCAGAAACCGCGGGCCACGGCCACCGGGGAGGTGCCGAAAAGCCACGGAGAATGCGGATCACCTTCCTTGTCCGAGTAGGCATGGTGGCGTCGGTGATCGGCCACCCAGTGCAGCAACGGCCCCTGGATCGCGGTGCTGCCCAGCACCGCCAGACCCACCCGCAACCACCGCTTCGCCTTGAACGAGCCGTGGGTGAAGTGCCGGTGGTAACCGACCGTCACTCCCAGGAGGCTGATGAAATAGGTGGCCACGAACAACACGACGTCGACCCAGCCCAGCCCCCACCCCCAGGCAACCGGAACTGCGGCGATCAGCGCCACCAGCGGGGCTAGTACGAAGGCATAGACCAGGAGATGGGAACCCATGGCCCGCCGGCCGGAGCAAGGGGGTTCAGGGTCCATACGTTGTATGTGGTCGTCCGCGGCAATCGTCATCAGTTGGTACTCCTCGTAGCGTCACGGGGCGTCAGCCCGTGCCCCAATCTTGTGCCCATGGTGAAACTGTGAGTGACAGCCGGGCCATAACTTACGCAACCGTAGGTTACGCTAACGTAGGTTATCGGTTCCGTACCCGTTACGTCACGCCAAGGCCGGGTGATACCCAGCCGCACCACACCCGTCGCCGGATCGGGAGTAGAGACCTCAAGTCCTGTGGCGCAAGGATGAGGGGCAGGGGCGCGCGGCGTCCGGTCTCCCGGCTACGGGCGACACCACCACGGTCGGGGACGTTCACGTCCGGGGCCCACTATGCCAGGACCAATCTGTCTGCGGCGTTATGTCAGGGCCTGGCGCCGAGGCCGCGAGGTCTACGCTAGGTGCCGCGTCGGGGGACGAGGGGATGGCGCGCGAGTGAGTCGGTCGGTGACCGAGCACGGAGTACAGGAGCAGGCCTGGCTACTGCTCGATCAAGCCCAGGACGGTGACCCGGGACGGCGACAGCTCGCGCTGGCCGGGGTTGATCCACTGCTGGCCCGTGGCCGGGCCGCCGCGATGGATCCCGCCGGGTACGCTCGTCTGTTACGGGTCGGTGTGCTGGTGCGCGAAATGGCGGCCGAACCGGCCTATCCCGTCGACCCGTTGCTCAATCAGCTACTCGACCACGCCGGTCGACACGACCTGGTCGACTTCGTGGCGGGCGCACATGCACTGCGCGGACAGATCGCCCTGGGAATAGGGCAGCCAGATGCCGCGCTGGGTTCAGTGGCCAGCGCGCTGGTCGCGCTGGATGACTCCACCTCCTCCTACGAACGAGGTCTCGCGCTCAGCGACGTCGGAATCCTCCTGGTGCATCTGGGGCTGGAGGATTTCGCCGAGCCCCTGCTCGCCGACGCACACACAGACCTGTGCGCTCACGGTCAACCCCGGCACATTGTGATCAGCATTTCGAACCGGGTGCACGCCACGGTGGTGCGAGTGCTGGGCATGGAGCGAGCCGCTGTGCCGGAACGGGCCAGCGAGCGTTATCGGGACGTGGCCGGGTGGGCTGCCAGTGGCCTGCGGGACTGGGCCGCTGCCGCTCAGGCGGGCAACGGTCACGCGCTGGGTGAGGAGTACACCAGCGATCTGCACGCCGCGCTGGCCTTGCACGCCGTTGCGATGGCGTGTTCGGGCAGCCCGCCGGACGTGGCGCCGGAGCCCCGCGCCGCACTGCAGACCCTGCTGCCCCGGCTGAACCGCACCGATCGCAAGCTGATCGCCGGTATCGCACTTTCGCGGCTGCGCCATCGGATCGGCGATGACGTCGCCGCGCTGGACGTCCTGCGCAGCGTCGCCAGCGCCGCGCCGGACCGCGACGTCGAGCGCCAGCTCCAACTGGCCGCGGTTCGGGAGATCGCCGCGTTGCGGGTGGGCCTGGACCCCGATGGTGGCCCGGCGGACCCCCTGCGCGTCTACCTCACCGAGGTGGAGTCCGAGCTGTGGGCATTGCGCCGAGCCCGCGCGGAAGCGCTGGTGTCCCGGCTGGCCAACGAGCGACTCCGTAAGGAACACGGTCAGCTCTCGGCCCAGGCGAGCCAGGATCCACTCACCGGACTGGCCAACCGGCGGGCGATGCAGGAGACCCTCGACGCCTTGCTGCGCCCCAGCGGAGCCACCTTCGACGTCGCGGTCGCGCTGCTGGACCTCGACGGGCTCAAGCAGGTCAACGATGCAGGCTCGCACGCCGAAGGGGACGAGGCACTGCGGGCGGTGGCCGCGGTGATGTCCGCAGCGGTACGAACCGACGACCTGGTCGCCCGCTACGGGGGTGACGAGTTCGTCATCGTGATGCCCAGGACGCGGACCGCAGAGGCGCTCGCCGCCGTGCAGCGCTTGGTGGATGCGGTGGCCGCGCTACCACCGAGCCGCGGGTTCGGGGTGACCATGTCCGCCGGGGTGGTTGCGGTACGATCCGGTGCCGCTATCGACCCCACCAGGATGCTTCGTGCAGCCGATGCCGCGATGTACCGTGCCAAAGAGGCAGGGGGCAACCGGGTGGCAGCGGCGGTACACCCATGAGTCGCATGCTCCTGGGAGCCTGTCAGGGCCCCACAGCGTCTCCCCCGGCACCCCCTATAGCACCCACAGCCATGTGCCGATACCTACCCATGTCACCATAAACCTACGAGGGATTGGGCTCGTTTGTCCGCCGTGGTGTAAAGGCAGCACCTCGGATTTTGGTTCCGATGGTCCAGGTTCGAATCCTGGCGGCGGAGCGCAACACGCGCAATATCACGAGAGGGGGATGGGGCGGTGCCTGTCAACAGCACCCGCACGTTGACCGGCGTCCTGCTGGCTGATCCGGGCAGCGAAGGGCTGGTCACCGACACGTTCCTGTCCGCAGCGCTGGGGCGTGTCGCCGCCTGCCCAGCCGACGATCTACTGGCCCGTGCCCGCGAGGTACTCATCCGTACCCAACGGGAGCACCCGAACCGCCAGCAAGCCGGCATTTCGGCCACCGATGTGCTGCTCACCGAGGCCCGCCGACGGGGCAACCCGGATCTGATCGGTGCGCTCCTACGCTATGCGACGGTCATCAGACTGGTCACCCGGACCCCCCTGGTGCAGATCGATCCGCTGATCGACGAACTGACCAGGCACGCGGGCCGGTACGGCATGACCGTGCTGCAAGCAGACGCACACGCCTTGCGTGCCCGCCGATCAGTGCTGGCCGGCAGCGACGAGTCGGCGCTGACCGACGCGGCCACCGCGCTCGCCCTGCTCACCGATCCGGAACCCCCGGAGGGTCAAGCCGGGCCGCAGTGGGAACACGCCCTGGCCGCCACGTTGACCGATCTGGGCCTGGTCCTCACTCCCCTGGGTGCCCACGAGCTCGCCGACGAGGTGCTCAAGCGCGCTGAGCACCACCTGCGGGCAGCCTCAGGACCAGTCGAACTCCTGGTCAACGGTTTGAACCGGCTTCGGTTGTTGCTGAGTTGGGGGCTGCGACTCGAGCGTGCCGGGCATCACCAACAGGCCGCTGAGCGGTTCACCAGCGCCCGGGAGGTCGGCCACGGGGTGGAGTTGCTGTGGGTGCGCAGCATGTTCAACGTGGGGGACCGGCCCCCA
Source organism: Pseudonocardiaceae bacterium (assembly GCA_050700515.1). GTDB lineage: Bacteria > Actinomycetota > Actinomycetes > Mycobacteriales > Pseudonocardiaceae. Next base: position 5,806 of record JBOHHD010000337.1, on the reverse strand, counting down.
GCCGAACAATGCGCCGTGCTGGCCGCCGCCTTCGCCCTGGCCGATCCGGGGCCCGGGCACATCAGCCGGTTACGGGGGCTGTCCAAAGCCGCGATCTTCGCCGCCGAGCGCATCGTGGTCGGCATCGCGCTGAGCCGCTGCCTGGAACGGTGCGGGCTGACCGGCGCGGCATTGAATGCCCTGACCGCCACGCGCGAGGCGCTGGCCGACGGCCCGCCCCGGGCGGAACCCATGCTACAACTGGCGTTGACCAGGGAGATGGCCCGGCTCCAGGAAGTGATGGTTCCGCTGGGTCCGGGTACCCGCCCGATCCGGGACTACGCCGCCGCGCTGGAAGCGGAGATGTGGTCGCTGCGGGAGACCCGGATTGCGGCGATTCGCAGTCAGGCCGTACACCTGCGACTGGCCAGGGAGCACGGGACCATCACGGCGCAGGCACTGTCCGACCCCCTCACCGGACTGCCCAACCGTCGTGCCCTGGATCAGCAGCTCGGCCAAGCGCTGAGCAACCCGACCGCGCTGCCGTACTCGGTGGCGCTGGTCGATATCGACCGGTTCAAAGACGTCAACGACCACTACTCACACGCCACCGGTGACGAGGTACTGCGGGTGGTGGCCGAGGCGTTGCGGGCAGCGCTGCGCGCCGACGACACGGTGGCCCGCTACGGTGGCGACGAGTTCGTCGTTCTCCTGCCCGCTACCGCCTCTGCCGCGGCCAGCGCCGCGCTGGAGCGCGCCGTCCGGGCGGTCGCCGAGTTACCCGCCAAGATCGGCGCCAGGGTCACCCTGTCCGCGGGCGTGGCCACCGCGCGTGATCAAGATGACGCCGTCTCGGTGCTCGATCGCGCCGACGCGGCGATGTACCGGGCAAAACGCCGGGGGGGCAACCAGGTGAACGTCGAGGAACCCGAAGGCGACCAACTCATCGATCGGCCCGCCCCGTAGCATCGCCTCGGTCATGACCCCACAGGGATCGAGGGGAAGAGGTAGCCGGATGATCCCAGGCGGGAACCTCACGGCGATCGTATTGGCCGCTGGCGAGGGCACCCGGATGCGCTCGGCGATCCCCAAGGTGCTGCATCCGGTGGCGGGGCGCCCTCTGGTGGAACATGCGGTGCGAGCTGCCGCCGGGCTGCGCCCTGAGCAGCTGATGGTGGTCATTGGACACGGCCGCGAGGCGGTGGCCGGCCATTTGCACGGTGTCGCCACCGCCCTGGGGCGGGAGATCCGGACCGCCGTGCAAGCCGAGCAACACGGCACCGGGCACGCGGTCGTGTGCGCCTTGAACGCCTTACCTGCCAGGCTGTCCGGCACGATCCTGGTCAGCTACGGCGATGTGCCGCTGCTGGACACCGCCACACTCGCGGAACTACTCGCTGAGCACCACCAGGTCGGGCAGGCCGTGACCGTGCTCTCGGCGGTACTCGACGACCCGACCGGCTACGGGCGGGTACTGCGGGCGCCCTCCGGTGCGGTCGTCGGCATCGTCGAGCACCGCGACGCCACTGCGGCACAGCGCACCCTCACCGAGGTCAACTCGGGGATCTACGCGTTCGACGCCGAGGTGCTGTGCGCCGCCCTGAGCCGGCTGGGCAGCGCCAACAGCCAGGGTGAGCTCTACCTCACCGACGTGGTGGGCCTGGCCAGCGCCGAAGGGCACGCGGTCGGCGCGCGCCGCTGCATCGACCCGTGGCTGGTGGCTGGAGTCAACGATCGGGTGCAACTGGCGGTGTTGGGTGTCGAGTGCAACCGGCGGCTGCTGGAGCACTGGATGCTGGCCGGAGTCACCGTCATCGACCCTGCCTCGGTGTGGCTGGACGCGGACGTGGCGCTCGCTCCCGACGTCGTCCTCCATCCCGGGGTGCAGCTGCACGCGGGCACCACGGTGGGTCCGGGTGCCCAGATCGGACCGGACTCGACCCTGTCCGGCTGCACCGTGGGCGCAGGCGCCTTGCTGGTACGTACCCATGCGGTCGGTGCGGTGGTCGCGCAAGGAGCACAGATCGGCCCATTCGCCTACCTCCGGCCAGGCAGCCGGATCGGCGAACGTGCCAAGGTCGGCACCTTCGTCGAGACCAAGAACGCCGAGCTCGGGGCGGGAACGAAAGTACCTCACCTGAGCTACGTGGGGGACGCGACGATCGGTGAGGGCAGCAACATCGGCGCCGCGACCGTTTTCGTGAACTACGACGGAGTGTCCAAGCACCGTACGACAGTCGGCTCGCACGCCAGAACCGGCGCGGACAACATGTTCGTAGCTCCGGTGACCATCGGTGACGGCGCCTACACCGCGGCCGGCTCGGTGATCACCCATGACGTGCCGCCCGGAGCGCTGGCGGTGAGCCGCAGCCGACAGCGCAACATCGAGGGTTGGGTGGGAGCACGCCGTCCGGGCACGGCGGCGGCTCAGGCGGCGGAGCAGGCGCGGGGCGGGGCCGACGAACGGCAGGAGCAAGGATGAGCCTTTCCACCATGTCGGCGATCCCGAAGAAGAGCCTGATGCTCCTGTCCGGGCGCAGCCACCCCGAGCTGGCCGAAGAGGTGGCCAAGGACCTCGACGTCACCATCACCCCACAGTCGGCCTACACCTTTGCCAACGGTGAGATCTTCGTCCGGTTCGAGGAGTCGGTCCGCGGCTGCGACGCCTTCGTGTTGCAGAGCCACGCCGCGCCGATCAACGACGCCATCATGGAACAGCTGATCATGGTGGACGCCCTCAAGCGCGCGTCGGCCAAACGGATCACCGTGGTGATGCCGTTCTGGGGCTACAGCCGCCAGGACAAGAAGCACCGGGGTCGCGAGCCGATCTCGGCGCGGCTGGTCGCCGACATGTTCAAGACCGCGGGCGCGAACCGGATCATGACGGTGGATCTGCACACCTCGCAGGTTCAGGGTTTCTTCGACGGCCCGGTGGATCACCTGTTCGCCCTGCCGGTGCTCGCCAAGCACGTCAAGGCCACCTATGCCGGTCGAGAACTGGCGGTGGTGTCCCCGGATGCCGGGCGGGTGCGGCTGGCCGAGCGCTGGGCCGAGATCCTCGGCGGCACACCCCTGGCGTTCATCCACAAGACCCGCGACCCCCGCAAACCCAACGAAGCCGTCGCCAACCGGGTGGTCGGCGATATCGAGGGCCGACTCTGCGTGGTGATCGATGACATGATCGACACCGGGAGCACGGTGGCCAAGGCCGTGCAGGAGCTGATCGAGGGCGGGGCGACCGACGTGGTGATCGCCGCCACCCACGGGGTGCTGTCCGGCCCGGCCGCCGAACGGCTTTCCACCTGTGGCGCCCGCGAGGTCATCTTCACCAACACGCTGCCCATCGCCGATCACAAACGCTTTCCCGCAATGACCGTGCTGTCGATCGCACCGCTGCTGGCCCGCGCGATTCACCAGGTGTTCGACGACGGCTCGGTCACCAGCCTGTTCGACGGCAACGCCTAACCCTCCGGTGTGTCCGGCACTGATGCCCGGTGTGTCCGGCGCTGATGCACCGAGGGACCCCGGGTCAGACCAACAAGTCGAGCGTACCTATACTTCGGGGGTTGCCTCAGCGAGGGAGAGCACCGCACTCTTCGTGATCGACGCGGTGGTGTCGTGTTCTGCGCCTCCGCACCCGATGACGAGCTCGGGCGCCATCACCGCCGCAGGTTCATCGCATCACCGTCTCCCGATTCGGCGTACGTCCCCCGACGTCGCGCCCCGGCCCCAAAGGAGTTCCACCGTGTCCGAGGTCCGTCTCGCTGCCGAGCCACGCACCGAGTTCGGCAAGGGCGCAGCCCGCCGCACTCGCCGGGCGGGCAAGATTCCCGCAGTGCTCTACGGCCACGGCAACGACCCACAGCACGTGGCGCTGCCCGCCCGGGAGTTTGCCCGAGTGATGCGCGAGCAGGGCAGCAATGCCATCCTGAGCCTTGATCTGAATGGTCGGCCACAGCTGGCGTTGACCAAGACCGTCACCGTGCACCCGATCCGCCAGTACATCGAGCACGTCGATCTGCTGGTCGTGCGACGCGGTGAGAAGGTCGTGGTCGAGGTCACCATCATCGTGACCGGGGACGCCGCCCCGGAGACCCTGGTCACCCAGGAACTGACAACCGTGCAGATCGAGGCCGACGCGCTGTCAATACCCGAGGAGATCGAGGTCAGCGTGCAGGGCGCGACAGCCGGAACTCGGGTGCTGGCGCGCGACGTTGTCCTGCCTGCGGGTGTGGAGCTGCGGACTGAGCCGGAGTACCTTGTGGTCAACGTCGTAGCCGCCCCGACAGCTGCGGATATGGAAGCTGACACCGAGGCCGAAGGCGAAGGCGAGTAGGCCCGGACGACACGCGGGACTCCTGACGCTCATCGGTAGCAGGCGGTCCATTCGGTGGCGGGAGTGGGGAGATGAATACAAGCCCGGTTTCGTCAGCCACACCGTACGGGGCGGCTGTCATGACCACTCCCGAGGCAACCGACGGGGTGGGCGGGGACATCGCGCTCGTCGTCGGGTTGGGCAACCCCGGCCCTGGCTATGCAAACAACCGGCACAACGTCGGGTTCATGGTGGTCGATGAGCTGGTCCGCCGGGTAGGTGGACGTCTCAAGGCGCACAAGGCCGGGGCCGATGTCCTGGAGACCCGGCTCGCCGGGCGACGTGCCGCGTTGGCCCGGCCGCGTTCCTTCATGAACCTCTCCGGATCGGCGGTCGCCGGGACGGCCCGGTTCTTCAAGATCCCAGCGACCGATGTGATCGTCGTGCACGACGATCTGGATCTCGCCTACGGGGTGCTCAAGCTCAAGCGCGGCGGTGGCGAGGGGGGTCACAACGGCCTGCGTTCTATCTCGACATCGCTGGGCAGCAGAGACTACCTGCGAGTTCGTTTCGGAATTGGACGTCCACCCGGTCGGATCGATCCGGCCCTGTTCGTGCTGCGGGACTTCTCCATTGCTGAACTCGGCGAGCTGGGTTTTCTGGTGGACCGCTGCGCCGATGCCGTCGAGCAGCTGCTCGCGCAGGGGTTGGCAGCCACCCAGAATCAGTTTCACTGAGCAGCGAACACAAGCGCCTGACACACCGTACACAAGCGCCTGACACACCGGGCATGAGTGACGGACACACCGGGCATGAATGACGGACGGGCGTGGATCAGGGGGGGGTGACGAGCAGGTCCTTGGCGGCGGCGCGACGGAGTTTGCCGGAGGGGGTCTTGGGTAGGGAGCCAGGTCGCAGTACTACCACGGCCCCGGGTCGCAGCCCTACCGCGTCAACCACGTGGGAGACGATCTCGCGGCGCAGGACGCGCTCGGCCTCAGCGTCTCCGGATCGGCCCGACTCGACGGCTACCGCGAACGACTCCCGCCGCGCCCCCGCCTCGATGCGCACCGCCACCACGTTGCCCGCCCGCACCCCGTCGGCAAGTCCCGCGGCCCGCTCGATGTCGGTGGGATAGATGTTGCGTCCCCCCATGATGATGACGTCCTTGCGCCGGCCACAGATCACCACGTCCCCTTCGGCGAGGTAGCCCTCGTCCCCGGTGTCCAGCCACCCGTCGGGATCCTGGGTGGATTGTGGACCTGCGAGGGTGTGGTACTGGCGGGTCACCGACTTGCCCCGCAGCCGGATCCGGCCGACCTCCCGCTCGCTCAGCGGGCTGCCGTCGTCGGCGATCACCTGCACCTCCAGACCGGGCAGCGGCGGGCCGAGTCGAGGGAATGCCCGGACCTTGCCCACGGCGCCCACGGCCGGGACGGCCAGGCGTTGCGACTCAAGCGCGTCGGCGTCCACGGTGTCCACCTGCATGCCGATCGAGTGGGGCGCGAAGGA
>JBOHHD010000336.1:0-3763 GCA_050700515.1 Pseudonocardiaceae bacterium | reverse complement strand
GTTGCCGGCAAGACGGCGCTGTACGACGCCGCGCCGCCAGTCGGTGCGCTGGGCGCATCCCGAGGCGCAGTGTTCGCACACCCCGGGAGTGGAGACGAGGTCGAAAGGCCGCGAGCGGAACCGGTATGCGGCGCTAGTCAGCGCGCCGACCGGGCAGATCTGAATGGTGTTGCCGGAGAAGTAGGACTGGAACGGCTTGTCCTGCGCCACCCCCACCTGCTGGTCGGACCCCCGCTCCAGCATCTCGATGAAGGCATCCCCGGCGATCTGCTCGGAGAAACGGGTGCAGCGCTGGCAGAGCACGCACCGTTCCCGGTCCAGCAGCACCTCGGTGGAGATCGGGATCGGTTTGGCGAAGGTCCGTTTGGTCTCGATGAATCGGGAGTCCGCCCGCCCGTTGGACATGGCCTGGTTCTGCAGCGGGCACTCACCGCCCTTGTCGCAGATCGGACAGTCCAGCGGGTGGTTGATCAGCAGCAGCTCCATCACGCCCTGCTGGGCCTTGTCCGCCACCGGCGAGGTGTGCTGGGTCTTGACGATCATGCCCTCGGCCACGGTCAGCGTGCAGCTGGCCTGCGGCTTGGGCATCGGGCGCCCCCCCAGCTCCACCTCGACCAGGCACTGACGGCAGGCCCCCGCCGGGTCGAGCAGCGGGTGGTCACAGAACCGCGGCACGATGATGCCGAGGCGTTCGCAGGTGCGGATGACCAGCTCGCCCTTGGGCGCGGCCACCTCACGACCGTCGATGGTCAGCCGGACGTGCCCCGGCGGCAGCGCGGGCTGCTCCGCCTTGGGAGCCGGCTTCGCCAGCGTCATCGCGGTGCTCCCACCGGCTCGGCAGTGACTGCCCCGGCGGATGCCCCGGCCTGGGATGTCCCGGCCTGCTCGGCGCACAAATCCAGAAACTCCTGACGAAAGTACTTGATGGCGCTGGTGATCGGGCTGGCAGCACCGTCACCGAGCGCGCAGAACGACCGGCCGAGAATGTTGTCGCACACGTCGAGCATGGTGTCCACATCCTCGGGTGTGCCTTCGTGGCGGACCATCCGCTCCAGGATCTGAACCAGCCAATAGGTGCCTTCCCGGCACGGCGTGCACTTGCCACAGGATTCGTGTTTGTAGAACTCGGTCCACTTCATCACCGCCCACGGCACGCTCACCGTGTCGTTGAAGACCATGATCGCGGTGGTGCCCAGCATGGACCCGGCCGCGGCGGCACCCTCGAAGTCCAGCGGGATGTCCAGGTGATCGGCGGTGAGCAAGGGGGTCGACGATCCCCCGGGGGTCCAGAACTTGAGCGGGCCACCCGTGACCCCACCGACCATGACCAGCAGCTCCCGCAGCGTGATGCCCAGCGGGGCTTCATACTGGCCCGGCCGCTGCACGTGCCCGGAGAGCGAATAGATCTTCGGGCCGGGTGAGCGTTCGGTGCCCATCGTGCGGAACCAGTCCGAGCCGCCATTGACGATGTAGGGCACCGAGCAGATCGTCTCGACGTTGTTCACCACGGTGGGTGCGGCGTACAGCCCGGACGTGGCCGGGAACGGTGGCTTGAGCCGGGGTTGGCCGCGGCGGCCTTCCAGCGAATCGAGCAGCGCGGTCTCCTCGCCGCAGATGTAGGCGCCCGCGCCGGCGTGCACGATGATGTCGAGGTCGAATCCGGAGCCGAGGATGTCCTTGCCCAGGTAGCCGGCCTGGTATGCCTCCGCGACCGCCTGGGCCACCCTGCGGTTGCAGTGCAGCATCTCGCCGCGGATGTAGATGTAGCACTCATGGGCACGGATCGCGTAGCTGGTGATGATGCAGCCCTCGATCAGCGAATGCGGATCGGCCATCATCAGCGGGACGTCCTTGCAGGTGCCCGGCTCGCCCTCATCAGCGTTGATCACCAGATACTTGGGCTTGGCCGCGGGCCCGGTAACTGATTCGCCTTCCTTGGTCTGCGGGATGAAACTCCACTTCAGGCCGGTGGGGAAACCCGCGCCGCCGCGCCCCCGCAACCCGGAGTCCTTCATCAGCTGGATCAGCTGATCGGGATGCGCGCCCAACGCGGTGCGCAGGGCGGTGTAGCCCTCCAACTGGGTATAGGTGTCCAAGGTCCAGGACTTCGGCGAGAGCCATCGGCGGGTCAGCACCGGGGTGAGCGTCCGCTCGGTCACGGTTCCTCCTTCGGCTGGACCTTTGGCCGGACTGCCCGAGCCGGTCACTTCTTCTCCCCGGCGGCGGGCAGGGCAACCTGGTCGGGCATCGACGGCGCCCGCCAGCCGTGGTCCTCGGCCAGCCGATTGCCCGCCAGCGTCTGTTCCGATGCCGACGGCGCGTCCACCGCGGCCCGCAGCTCCTCGGGCTCGCCGTAGAAGCCGGCCAGCGCCAACTCGGCGGTCCGCCAGTCGGTCAGCGGCGCGCCGCGGGTCGGTTCCGGGCGATCTCCCCGGCGCAGCGCGTCGATCAGCTTGATGGCCGAGTCCGTGGTCTGGTTGTCGTAGAACTCGTAATTCACCTGCAACACCGGAGCGAGATCGCAGGCGGCGAGGCACTCGGCGTGCTCCAGGGTGATCGAACCGGGCTCGCCGGGCCTGCCTGCGGTCTCCTCGTGGCCGACCCCGAGTCGCTTCTTCAGTTGGGCGTAGATCTTGTCACCACCCAGCGCGGCGCACAGCGTGTTGGTACAGACACTGACCAGGTGCTCGCCGCCGGGCCTGCGCTTGTACATCGTGTAGAAGGTGACCACCGCACTGACCTCGGCGGTAGTGATCCCCAGTTGCTCGGCGCAGAAGACGATGCCCGCCTGGCTGACGTGGCCCTGAACGCTCTGCACGAGATGCAGCATGGGTAGCAGCGCGGAGCGGAGCTGCGGGTAACGGGCGATGATCTGCTTGGCCCGCTGCTGGGTCGTCTCGTCGAACACGCTGGTCACCGGTCCACACCTCCCATCACCGGGTCGATCGACGCCACCGCGGCGATGACGTCGGCCACCAGCCCGCCCTCGCTCATCGCGGGCATGGACTGCAGGTTGACGAAACTGGGATCGCGCACGTGTACCCGCAACGGCCGGGTGCCGCCGTCGGAGACCAGGTGATATCCCAGTTCCCCGCGCGGGGACTCCACCACCGAGTAAGCCTGCCCCGCCGGCACCCTGAACCCCTCGGTGACCAGTTTGAAGTGGTGAATCAGTGATTCCATGGACTTCCCCATGATCTTGCGGACGTGCTCGAGGGAGTTGCCCATCCCGTCGGCACCGATAGTCAGCTGGGCCGGCCAGGCGATCTTGGCGTCAGCCACCATCACCGGGCCGGGCTCCAGCTTGTCCAGCGCCTGGGCCACGATCTTCAATGATTGGTGGATCTCCTCCACGCGCAGCAGGTACCGGGCGTAACAATCGGCGTCGGTGTGTGTGGGCACCTCGAAGTCGTATTCCTCGTAACCGCAGTAGGGCTCGACCTTGCGCAGGTCCCATTCCAGACCCGCACAACGCAGGATCGGACCCGTCACGCCCAATTGCAGGCAGCCATCCAGCGGCAGATAACCCACGTTGTGCAGGCGCTTCTTCCAGATCGGTTGGCCGGTGAGCAGCTTGTCGTAGTCCGGCAGCCTGCTGTCCATCACTTTCAGGAAGTCCCGGATCCTGCTCTCATACCCTTCGGGCAGGTCCTGGGCGACGCCGCCGGGCCGGATGAACGCATGGTTCATCCGCAGGCCGGTGAGGAACTCCAGCAGATGCAGTACCTCTTCACGTTCCCGGAACCCCGCGGTCATCCCGGTA
>JBOHHD010000335.1:0-1888 GCA_050700515.1 Pseudonocardiaceae bacterium | reverse complement strand
CGCTTCAGCACGCCGAGCGACGACTTGGCTCAACGCTCATCTTCCGACGTGATCACCATTTCGCTGCTCGACCTGTGCCTCATGCTCGTACCTCGTTGTCCTACAGTGAGGCACGGTGGCATGGTGGACTGGGTGCGTGCCCAAGCCCGCACCGAGCACACCAAACCGACCCAGCTGATCCGCCGGTGGATCGAGGAACACCGCAGTACCGGGCAGACGTCACTGGAAGAGCGGGTTCGTCGGCTCGAAGACCTCGTCCGACGCGGCGCCAGGAGCGACTCCTGACCTATCCGGCATGCTGGGGCAACCTCAAATCACCTCAGCGTGCGGACCCAGGGACGCGGCGTGCCAGGGTCGGACACGGCCGCACTTACTGATCGGCGCATGCACCGGATCGAGCTGTTCAGCTGACGAGGCCGAGCCAGTTGGCGAAGCTGGTGAGCTCGGGGTTGGCACGGCGGTGCAGGCTGACCAGCACAGCGGCGGTATCGCGCACCATGGGATGTAGCCGGGTCTGCTGCGGAGCGATCTGGCGAGCTTGTTGCAAGGCACGCAACGAGCCGTCCCGGTCACCGTGAATGAGGCACGCACGAGCCAGATCGAGGTAATGGTGACCACAGCGGGTACGAGGCATGTCACTCGGCGGTGACCAGCCTTCTGCGGCGACCAACGCAGCGGCTCCGTCACCAAGTTCAACGTTCGCAGCCACTTCGTGGGTAGTGACGTTGGCCGGGCCGAAGGTCAGCCCGTAATGCAGCTGATCACCGGTACCGAGCCGGGCAGTGAGTTCGCGAGCGGCAATCAGATGCTCACGAGTGGCCTGGGAGTCACCGGCCCGGGAGGCCAAAGTGACCGAGCGTAGGTGCAGACTGCCGATGACGATCAACGCTGGTGGGGTGGGGCTGTGGAGCTGGTCCTCAAGGCCGGCACGGGCGGTGTCCATCAACCGCAGACCGTGGGAGTAGTCCCCGGCTGATTGAAAGGTTTGCGCCCTCGCCCATTGAGCGAGCCCGCCCGCCAGCGGGTCGTCACTGTGCTCGGCGGCCTGAGCGAGCTTGTGTTCCACCGACTCGGCCAGATCCGCGTAGCCGAGACGATGCAGCAGGGTGTGGGCGGCGTGGTAGACGTGGACCAGCAGTTCGTAGACCCTTCGGGCGGTGGCCGGGTTCGCCTGGTGCGCGGCCACCGTGAGTTCCTCGATCAGCCCGGGGAGCCGAGCGGCGAGTTTGCGGTAGTTGGCGTTGCGGCGTAGCCGCGAGATGTTCTCCACCTCGGCCGTCAGCTCCGTCACGGGTCGCGCGGGCTGATCTGCGGGCAGATCGTAGCGGCGCAGCACATCGCGCAGCGCGTCGATGGCGTGGTGGGTCTGCTCGTCGCGGTGGTTGTCCGCGTAGGGCTGACCGGTCAGCCGCTCGACCGGGACCTTCAATGCCCGAGCGACCGCCGTCAGCAGGGCGTGCGTGGCGACCCGGTCGGCGCACTCGACTTTGCTCAGCAGGCTCACCGAGACGTTCGCCCGCGTGGCGAGCTGGGCCTGGGTCAGCCCGGCGGCCTTGCGCAACATGCCAATGGTCGCGCCGACATGAGACGTGTCCTCCACCACGACACCACTCCTCATCCTTGATCATATTTCTAACCCAGGCGGAATTTTTTCCGCAGCCGACCCTGGCTTACTTCGCAGCGTAAGCCCTTGTGCATCAACGCTATCTCGCCAGCCGTGGTGGGGACAGCGCCACAGGACACCGCGATGTTCGGTATTCGTGGCCGCCGAGCCCGGGTTGCTGCGGTGATTGCTGCTTGGCGGCTCACGGTGGCAGGATTACCTGCTGACCCTCGGGATTCACCTCGAAGCGCCACTGGTCTGCCGAGGGTCTTCCCCGCTGAGACC
>JBOHHD010000334.1:0-1737 GCA_050700515.1 Pseudonocardiaceae bacterium | reverse complement strand
TTCCTGGACGGCTCGCTGGCGTTGACCCGCAACGGTGACATCAACTTCCGGGTGCCCCAGCAATGGCCCCGGGAGTTGTTCCGGGGCCGCTTGGGCCGCTGGCTGCGGGTGGAGATCGCCGACGACGGCGGGGGATATGCGACGCTGCCCCAGCTCACGTCACTCACCGCGGGCTATGGCTGGGAGCTGCCCACCATCACCGGGATCGCGGTTCAGGCCGACACCGCGCCGGAACCGGTGGCACCCCCGGCCGCCTTCGCCAACAGCAGCCCGCTGGACGTGAGCAAGGACTTCTCCCCGTTCGGCGAGCAACCGCGCTTCAACGACACCTTCTTCCTCGCCTGCCCCGGGGACCTGGTCGGCTCCGGAGCCGAGCTCGAGCTCACCGTGCGCTTGACCAACGCGACCGCAACCGGCCCGATTCCGGTCGTTCGCACCGACGGCAACCCGAAGATCGCCTGGGAAGCCTGGGACGGCGCCGGATGGCGCACGGTGACGGTCAACAAGGACTATGCGTTCACCGGCAACGCCGTGCTGCGGATCACCCTTCCCCCCGGCTTTGCGCCGACCCAGGTCAACGGTATTGAGCAGTACTGGCTGCGGGCTCGGCTCGTCAGCGGCAATTACGGCGTAGCCGCCGGTTACCGGGAAAAGCCCGACGGCACCTACCTGAAAAATCCCGACGGCACCTATACGAAGAATCCCGGCGGCGCTTACGAGCCGGTCGCCGCCAGCTTCGCCGCCCCGGTTGTCCAGGCATTGTCCTGGAAGCCGGGTCGGGGTCAAGCGGTTCCGGTCCCCGCGTCGGCCTGCGTGAGTTTCAACGACTTCAGCTATTCGACCCACCGCCGCGGTGCCGAAGCGCTCACGCCGCTCGTTCCCTTCACCCCTGGCACGGACCTGGAGCCCGCCCTGTACCTGGGGTTCGACCAGCCGTTCGATCCCCCACCGGTGACGCTCTATCTCCAGGTCGAGCCGCCCACCCCGGAGGAGGTCGCTGCGGACCAGCTCGCGGAGATCGACCCGACCACCCGGGCCCAATTGGGGTGGGAGTACAGCGGCCCAGCCGGCTGGCAACCGCTCGCCGCGCTCGACGAGACCGAGGCGCTGACCGGTCGCGGCCTGGTCCAGTTCGTCGGACCGGCTGAGCTGCTCGCTCGCTCGTGCTTCGGCCAGCACGGGTACTGGCTGCGCCTGCGCTGGCAGCGAGGCACGTTCCCGGTCCCGCCCCGGCTGCGCCGGGTGCTGCTCAACACGACCTGGGCGACGCAGGCGGTCACGGTTCCCGACGAGATCCTCGGATCGGGCAACGGCGAGGCCGGTCAGCGCTTCGCGACCGCCCAGACGCCGGTGCTGGTGGACCAGCGGTTGGTGGTGCGCGAGCCCCAGCCACCGTCCCCGGAGGACGCGGCCGCGTTGAAGGCCGTCGAAGGTTCCGACGCGATCACCGTCACGGTGGACGAGGGTGGGCTGCCCGACGAGGTCTGGGTGCGCTGGCACCCCGTCGCGGACTTCTACCGGTCCGGGCCGCACGACCGGCACTACACACTCGATCCGCTCAGTGGGCAGATCCGCTTCGGTGACGGCCGGGCCGGGCGGGTGGCGCCACGGGGGCAGAACAACATCCGCATCACCTACCGCACCGGCGGCGGCGCGGCGGGCAACCGGGCCGAGGCGGCGATCGCCGCGCTCAAGTCCGCCGTTCCCTATCTCGATGCGGTCACCAACCATGAACGG
>JBOHHD010000333.1:0-5160 GCA_050700515.1 Pseudonocardiaceae bacterium | reverse complement strand
GTGCAGCATGCGCGGCCGCTGCCCTGAGTGGGTCTACGGCACCACCGCTGCGGCCGCGATTCCGCTCGGCGCTTTCGCGCCGATGTTGCCGACCGTTGACGACCAACGGGCGGGTTCCCGTGGTCCTGACGCTGCGCTCGGGCGTTGCCCCACCCGCTCCGCTGCTGGAGCTGTGGAAGAACGACCATGTGGCACGGATTGAGGTCGACCCGTTGACAGCCGACGACGTCGAGGAACTTCTCACCACCGTGCTGGGAGGTCCGGTCGACCTGGATCTGGCTCATCAGCTATGGCGCACGAGCATGGGCAACCCGCTCTATCATCTTTGCGAGCTGTTGTGCGCCGCAATGCAGCGACAGGCGATCCGGTACCTGGACGGAACCTGGCAGCTCAGCGGAGAATTGCACTCGTCTTCCCGGCTGAAAGAACTGGTCGAATCCCGGCTCAGCGGCCTCGATAAGTCCTGCCGAGAAGCTCTGGAGTTGCTGGCCGTCGGTGAGCCGCTCGAACTCCTCCACCTGGATGGCATCCTGAGCGATGAGCAGCTCACCAGCCTGGAGCGGGCGGGCCTGATCCAGCTGGAACCCGGCGACCATGGTGGGGCCGTCCGGCTGGCGCATCCGGTCTACGCCGAGGTACTGCGCGGCTCGCTTCCCCTTCTGAGATCCCGGCAAGTCCATCGGATCCTCGCTGACCTGGTCGGATCCAGCGCCACCCGCACCGACCACGACCAGGACCGAGTGGTCCGGTGGCGGATCGCGGCGGGTACCCGGGTGGCCGTGCCCGACCTGGTGGACGCGGCCCGCTCAGCTCTGGGGCGATTCGACGTGGCCTTCGCCCGCCGTTGCACGCACGACGCCTATCACAAGCAGCCGAGCGCCGGGACCGGACTCCTCCTCGCCGAGTCCCTCATGCTGCCCAACGAACACACCCAGGCCGACAGTGTGCTCGCCGAGGTCGAGGAGCTACTCGAGGGTGCAGCGGACATCCTGCTGGCGACACAAATCCGGACCGACAACTTGTTTCATTGGCTGGACCGTCCGGACGATGCCCGGCAGACCTGCGTCCGCGCCGAGGATCGGTTGGGCTCGCCCGGCACGCACCGCAGACTGACCTTGATCCGTGCCCGGTTCGACTACCTCGAAGGCAGGCCGGTCGCCGCGCTCTCGGTGGCCGAGGAATGCCTCGGCGACAACGACCCGCAGCTGGTCCTGGATGCCGCATTGTTGGCAAGTCAGGCGTGTATGGCGGCCGGTAGTTAGGCACGGGGCCTCGACATGGTCGCGCGGGTGGCGGCCACCCGACGTCGGTTGGACCCAGTCGGCTCCGATTTCGACCCAAGCCCGCACAAAGCGGTGGAACTGTTCATTCTGCTGTGCTCTGGGCAGATTTCTCGGGTGACTGAGCTCGCCGAGGTGGCGCACCGGGAGGCCATCGCGACCGGGGCCGCGATCGGTCGGGGCTGGTTCGCCTATGTGCTCGGTGCGGCCAACCTGCTCAGGGGCAGACCTGTCACAGCCGAACGCTGGTTCCGGGATGCACCGCGGCGATGACGCGCTTCGGCGCCGACTCCCGGGCCCGCATCGCAGCCGGCGGCCTGGCCAGAGCGGCAGCGCTGAGTGGTGACGGCCGACGTGCCACCGAGCTGCTCCACGACCTCGACCGCCATCCGGGCAAACGCCAGGTTTTGTTGGAAGTGGAGGTCGTCCAGGCCAGAGCCTGGACCCACTCGGCAGCCGGGGCACCCGCCCAGGGTGCCGCGATCCTCGTCGAAGCGGCCGCGGCGGCGCATGCCGGTGGGGCGTACTCCTTCGAAGCGGTACTGCTGCACGATGTGCTGCGGATGGGGAACCGTTCGGCTCCGGTGCTGCAACGACTGGCTGATCTGGCAGGCGTCATCGAGGGGCCGTTGATGGCGGCGCGGCTGAGCACGCGAGGGCCATCGCCGCCGCCGATCCCGACGCGTTGCATGGCGCGGCGGAGGCGTTCGAGTCGGTCGGTGCATGCCTGCTTGCGGCCGAAGCGGCCGCGCACGGCGCGAGTGTGGCCGGACGCAAAGGCCGAGACCGCCAGGCGCAGGCTCTGGGCCGGCTCTCCCAGGCGATGGCAGGCAAAGGAGAGCGAGCGCGCACGCCGGCTCTGGAGGCGATCGTGAATCCGTCTCCGCTCACCGAGCGGGAGCTGGGCATCGCCCGCTTGGCCGCAACCGGGCTGGCCAGCAAGGCCATCACCGAGCAGTTGGATCTGTCGGTCCGCACCGTCGACAACTACCTCGGGCGCATCTTCACCAAGCTGGGCGCGACCAGGCACTCAGACCTGGCCGGTCTCCTGGACATGGAGACAACAACCCGGAGGTAACCACGAGCTTTCGGAGTTCGACACGACGGCGCGGATCAGCGGAGCAGCTCGATCACCACCGGAGTCTCATCCGGCGCCCCAGCGCCCAGACGTTCCTCAACCGCGGCAACGAAGCTCTGGTGGATCGCCAGACCACCGGCCCGTCGCCCATGACGGTACGCGACCACCGCGGTGGTGCCCGAACCCGCGAACGGATCGATCACCACCCGTTACCTTGTACTGATTGTAAGTCAGCGGAACGGTGACCACATTGCCCGGGTCGGCGCCACAGCGAAGATAGGTTCGCGTCCAATCCCGCCCGAAGCCGGCGTCGGTGTTGCGGCGGCCAAGGGTGTCGAGTTTGCGGCGCTCGATCTCTTCGGGAGTTGTCCGATACGGGACGCGAATGGCGTCCAGGTCGAAGTAGGGCTTGGCACCTTTCGCGAAGGTGTAAATGTACTCGAAGCTGTCCTTGACCTGTGGCCCGAAGCGACCAGGAACCGCGTTGGGCTTGGACCAGATGTAGGTCTCCAGCCACCGCCATCCCTGATGCTGGAGCGCGAGCACCAGCCGATACACGTACGAGTGCCGCTGCCCCTGTAAGGGACCGCTTTTCACGACCCGTTCCTTGATGTTCACCACAAGCCAGCCGCTGTCCTTGGTCACCGGCAACATGGCCTTGCTGAACGGTAGGAACCACTCCACGTAGCGATCAGGGTGAATTCGGCTGTAGGCCCGCGCATCGGCATACGGGGGCTGGTGAACCACAGGTCAACCGAGTTCTCGGGCAGCGCGGGCAGCCACTCGCTGCTGTCGTCCCAGGTGACGCCGCGCTCCAGCAGTGCTTCGAGGGCGGCGGCGCCCTGGGCAGGGGCATGGGCGGCGTTGTCGGCAGTGAGTGAACAACCATGGTTGCCGGATGCTAGCGCTGTGCGCGCTCGTCGACGAGACGCCGTCCGGAACAGCAGATCTCCAGCGGACTCTTGAGAACCTGCCGCGGACAGGATGGATTCGGTGGTGCGCCGCGTTGTACCGGTCGTACGGCCCACACAACTTACGGGGGGCCGACCGACTCGAAATGAGGTGGCAGTCAGAGTGACCGCCGACCTGTACCGAATCGACGCCGAATCTACAGCGTCAACGGGCACAGTACTGGTGCACGCCCTGACCGGATTTGTCGATGCCGGCCGAGCCGGGCAGGTGGCAGCGACACACCTGCTGGCGAATCTGGAGCACCGCGTGTTGGCTACATTCGACGTCGACCAGCTACTGGACTACCGCTCCCGTCGACCGAAAATGATTTTCGATGCGGATCAATGGGTGAGCTATGAGCAGCCCGAGTTGGTGCTGCACGAGGTCCGCGACAGGGTGGGTACTACGTTCTTGCTCCTTGTCGGTCCGGAGCCGGACCTTCAGTGGGATCGGTTCACCGATGCAGTCCGCGAGCTGGTCGAGCGCTTCGGGGTGGGCCTGACGGTGGGTCTGGGTGCAGTGCCGATGGCGGTCCCGCACACTCGGCCGGTGACGGTGACCGCGCATGCCACCCGTCGCGAGTTGATCGCCGGCTACCAGCCGTGGGTGGGCACCCTGGAGATCCCCGGCCACGCCGGGGCGCTCATGGAGTTGAGACTTGGTCAGGCTGGGCACGACGCGATGGGTTTCGTCGTGCACGTACCGCATTACCTGACCCACATCGAATACCCGGAATCCGCCCGTGGCCTGCTGGAACATCTGTCCCGCAGCAGTGGATTGGACCTGCCCGTCGAGGCACTAAGACCTGCTGCACTGCAGGTTCTTGCCGCAGTGAATGAGCAGGTGAGCAACTCCCCGGAGATCACGTCGGTGGTGGCCGGCCTGGAGGCCCAGTTCGACGCCGTCACGGGCTCCTCCGCTCGGCGCGAGCTGCTGTCGGACAATGCCGGACCGTTGCCCACCGGCGACGAGATCGCCGCGGAGCTGGAGCAGTTCCTCGCTGAGCAGGACGGTGGCCCCGCCGCGAGTTGAGCCCTAGCCAGCCGAGGCCCGGTTAAAGGCCGGGCCTCGGCAATTTGCTCATGCTGGCTCGAACCGCGCCATAAGGTCGAAGATCAGCTGCACCCGGAGGTCGAGCCGCAGGAGGAGCAGAGGTAGCACGACCCGGCGGGCTGCATTTTGACTCCGCAGGTGAAACACAACGGGGCATCGGCGTGGAGTCCCTGCTTGGCCTCGATCAGCTCCATCGACGAATGGACCGTTCCCGCCAAGGGCTGGGCCGCCAGCGCAGACGGCTGAGGTCTGCGCGCTGACTGAGTTGCGTCCCCCTCGGTCTCCCTTTCCACCGGAACATCGTAGGAGCCGGTCTCCACCTGCCGGGCTCGTTGGGCAGCCGAGTAGATACCCAGCGCGGATCGGGTCTCGGCCGGGAGGAAGTCCAGAGCCAATCGCCGGAAAATATAGTCCATTATTGACTGCGCCATCCGCACGTCCGGATCATCGGTGATCCCGGCCGGCTCGAAGCGCATATTTGTGAATTTCGAAACATAGGTTTCCAGCGGTACCCCGTACTGCAGACCCACTGAGATCGCCACCGAGAAAGCATCCATCAGCCCCGCGAGGGTCGAACCCTGCTTGGAAATCTTGAGGAAGACCTCACCCAGGCCGTCATCCGGGTAGCAGTTCGCGGTGATGTAGCCCTCGGCGCCGCCCACCGTGAAGGATGTCGTGATACCGGTTCGACTCTTGGGCAGCCGTCTGCGGACCGGCCGGTATTCCTCCATCGGGGCCGGAGCGGCTTCGGTCGTCTTGTCGCGTTTGGATACCGACAGGGGCTGACCGACCTTGCAG
>JBOHHD010000332.1:0-1642 GCA_050700515.1 Pseudonocardiaceae bacterium | reverse complement strand
GCGCGGGCTCGTCGAGGAGATCCTGGTGTATGTCCTCCCGGTGCTCCTCGGCGACGGTGTCCGCTTCTCGCCCCCCAGCCTCGACAGGATCGACCTGGAACCTTTCAGCAACACCCAGTCGGGTGCTGTCACGATGCTCCGCTTCCGCGTGCGAAAGCAGGCACGGACCTCCAACAGCTAGTGCGCTGTCCCTGAACGTTCACCCGGTGTGATCAGGTGTGTGGGTCCCGAACTGGTCATCCATGGCGCTGACTTGCGATATCGCTGGGTAGGGGCCATCAGGCATGATCGCTCGCCGTGGTACTGCGACTGCTGGAGCTGATCTTCCGCCAGCTCATTGCCTGGCTCGGCCTGCTGGCCCGCAGCTCACGATCGAAAAACGCGGAGATCCTGGTGCTGCGCCACGAGATTGCCGTGCTCCGTCGCCAGGTGAGCAGACCGCGACTGTCCTGGGCCGACCGAGCTGTATTCGCGTCGCTGACCTGGTTGCTGTCCCCGGCTGTCCCACTGCATCGGATCATCGCTCCTGCCACGGTACTGCGCTGGCACCGGGATCTAGTAACCCGACGCTGGACCCAACCCCGCCGGCGCCGCACCGGCGGCCGGTCCACGGCATCCGAGCTACGTCAGTTGGTGCTGCGCCTGGCCGCAGAGAAGCCGACCTGGGGCTATCGCAGGATCCAGGGCGAACTCGCCGGGCTCGGCTGCCGACTTGCGCCCAGCACCGTGTGGCTAATCCTGAAGCGAGCCGGCATCAACCCCGCCCCTCGCCGCAGCGGCCTTACCTGGCGACAGTTCCTCACCGCCCAAGCCCACGGCATTCTTGCCACCGACTTCTTCTGCGTCGACACCCTGCTGCTGCAACGGTTGTACGTCCTGTTCGTGGTGGAACACGCCACCCGCCGCGTTCATGTCCTCGGCATCACGGCGAACCCCACCGGTGCCTGGGTCGCCCAGCAAGCACGCAATCTCCTGATGGACCTCCGCGGTCGCGTGGCGAGCTTCAGATTCTTGATCCGGGACCGAGACAGCAAGTTCACCGACACCTTCCGATGCTGTGTTCGCTAGCGAAGCCATCCGCATCCTGTGCACCCCGGTGCAAGCGCCCCCGGCGAACGCGATCGCCGAACGCTGGATCGGTACCGTCCGCCGGGAGTTACTTGACCGAATGCTGATCGTCAACCGCCGCCACCTCGAGACTGTGCTGGCCGAGTGCACGGCGCTGGCCGAATACTCGGCGCACTTCAACGACCATCGTCCCCACCGCGCATTGCATCAAGCAGCACCACTCAGACCACTCCCCCGGCCCACCTCACCGCCCGACCTTCCCCTCCGACGCCGTGACAGACTCGGCGGACTGATCCACGAATATGCCCAGGTCACCTGACGTGGATGAGCTATTCGGCACCCACAATCCACGGCTCGGGCCTCGGCGTCATAGATCATGTCCAGCCGTAACGCCTCGTACAGCTCTTCCAACCGGGCCGGGTCTGGTTAAGGGCGTGGCCAAGGTCGCCGAGGTAGTCGATCATGACGTAGACGTCCGCCTCGGTGAGCGCGGTCGGTGGGAGTGCGCCGTCGAGTTCGGCCTGTGCGGCGGCTCGACCGACGTCACCACCATCATCGCCACCCACCTCTGACC
>JBOHHD010000331.1:0-6535 GCA_050700515.1 Pseudonocardiaceae bacterium | reverse complement strand
GGGTGTGGTCGGGAGCGGATGCGGGTGGTTGTTATAGCCCGAGGTCGGCTTCGAAGGCGGCTTCGGTGAGGCGCTCCTTGATGGTGTTGAGGAAACGGGCGGCGTCGGCGCCGTCGACCAGGCGGTGGTCGTAGGACAGCGCCAGGTAGATGATCGAGCGGATCCCGATGGTGTCTCCGTCCGCGCCGGAGAGCACCGTGGGACGCTTGACCACAGTGCCGGTGCCGAGGATGCCGACCTGGGGCTGCAGGATGATCGGGGTGTCGAACAGTGCTCCCCGGGAACCAGTGTTGCTGATCGTGAAGGTGCCCCCGCTCATCTCATCCGGAGTGATCTTGTTGGATCTGGTCCGGGCCGCGAGGTCGGCGATCCGCCGGGCCAGGCCGGCGATGTTGAGATCGCCCGCCTCGTGGATCACCGGCACCAGCAGCCCACGCTCGGTGTCGACCGCGATGCCCAGATGTTCCGCACCGTGGTAGGTGACTTCGCCCTTCTCGGTGTCGATCGAGGCGTTCACCCGCGGATGGGCCTTGAGCGCCTCGACGGTGGCCTTGGCGAAGAACGGCAGGAACGACAGCTTGACGCCTTCCCGAGCTTCGAAAGCCTGCTTGGCCCGGTCTCGCAGACTGGCAAGGCGGGTGATGTCGGCCTCGACCACGGTGGTCAGCTGCGCAGAGATCTGCAGGGATTCGACCATCCGCTTGGCGATGACGCTGCGCATCCGGGACAGCTTCTCGGTCTTCCCGCGGAGCTCGGAAGCGGCGACCGGGGGTTGGACCGAACGCTGCGGCGGGGGAACCGTGGTCGCCGACGGCGTTGGTTCGGGTTTGGCAGGTTCAGGTTCCGGCTCGGGCCGTTCGACCGCAGCCAAAACGTCCTGCTTGCGGATCCGGCCGCCGACGCCGGTGCCTTGCACACCGGACAGGTCGACGCCATGCTCGGCGGCGAGCTTGCGCACCAGGGGCGTCACATACGGTGCACCGCCGGTTCCGTCGCTGTCGGGAGCGGGCCTGGGCTCGGGGGAGGACTGCCTCGGAACCGAGGTGGCGTCGGGGCTCGGGGCGAGCTCATCCGGAGGCTCGGATTCCGGTCGCCGGTGCTGTTGGGCAGGCTGGGCGGCCGGTGTCGGTTGGGGGGCCGGTGCCGAAGCCTTATCGCCGACCGTGGCCAGCTGGGCTCCGACGTCGACCGTCTGATCCTCCGGGACGAGGATCTCCAGCACGGTGCCCGACACCGGGGACGGGATCTCGGTGTCCACCTTGTCGGTCGACACCTCCAGAAGCGGCTCGTCTTTCTCCACCGGGTCGCCGACCTGCTTGAGCCACCGGGTCACGGTCCCCTCGCTGACGCTCTCCCCGAGCGCGGGCATCCGCACCGGTGTCCCAGAGCCACCGGATTCGCCACTGGATTCGTCACCGGAGGGGGATGGCTCAGCGGCCGGCTGCGGTTCGGATGGCGTTCTGACCTCCTCGCTGACCTGTGCGGGTGGGGACTGGGCTTGCTGCTGTTGGCGCGCGGCCACCGACTCCGGTAGCTCCCACCCGGAGTCGGAACGAGAGTTATGGCTGGAGTCACCGATCACGGCGAGCTGCGCGCCGACGTCGACTGTCTCGTCCTCGGACACAATGATCCGCTGCAACACACCGGCAGCAGGGGAGGGGATCTCGGTGTCGACCTTGTCGGTCGACACCTCGACCAACGGTTCGTCCACCGCGACGGTGTCGCCCTCGTGCTTGAGCCAGCGCGTCACCGTTCCCTCGGTGACGCTCTCGCCGAGCGCAGGCATCTCCACGGAGTACGCCATCGGTTGCCTCGACTCCTCGTCTTTCTTCCGGTAGTTCTTGCGGACCCGTTGATCAGCCGTGCGTGTGCAGCGGCTTGCCTGCCAGGGCGAGGTGCGCCTCGCCGAGAGCCTCGTTCTGAGTCGGGTGGGCATGGACCAGAGCGGCGACATCCTCCGGGTACGCCTCCCAGTTGAAGATCAGCTGCGCCTCACCGATCAGTTCGCCGACCCGGGCGCCGACCATGTGCAACCCGACAACCGGGCCGCCTTTCGCACGTACCAGCTTGATGGCACCCTTCGTCTGCAGGATCTGGCTCTTGCCATTGCCTGTCAGGTCATAGATGATCGTCTCGATCTCCGGGTAGCGTTGCCGGGCCTGTGCCTCGGACAGGCCCACCGAGGCGACTTCCGGCTCACAGTAGGTCACCCGAGGGATGCCGTCCTCGTTGATCGGGGTCGGATTGCGCCCCGCGATGTCCTCGGCGAGGAAGATGCCCTGGGCGAACCCGCGGTGCGCGAGCTGCAGGCCCGGCACGATGTCGCCCAGCGCATACACCCCCGGCAGGTTGGTGCGTAGCCGCTCATCGGTGAGCACGAAGCCGCGTTCCATACGGACTCCGGCCTCGTGGTAACCGGCATCAGCGGTGTTCGGTCCGCGTCCTACCGCGATCAACAGCAGATCGGCTTCCAACTGCTCCCCGGATTCCAGGCTCACCGTCACGCTTGCGTCCGACTGCTGGGCACCCGTGAACTTCACGCCGGTCTTGAACGTGATGCCGCGGCGGCGAAAAGCCCGCTCCAGCTGCTTGGAGGAGAAGTCGTCCTCCGCCGGGACGAGCCGGGGCAGTGCCTCGACGACGGTCACCTCGGCGCCGAACGAGCGCCACACGCTCGCGAATTCGACGCCGATCACCCCACCACCCAGCACCACCACGCGCTCGGGAACGTAGTCCACGTTCAGCGCCTGGTCGCTGGTGATGATCCGACCGCCGATCTCCAGACCGGGCAGGGACCTGGCGTAGGAACCGGTGGCCAACACGACGGCGCGACCGAGATAACGCTGACCGTCGACGTCCACGGCGTTGGGGGCGACGAACCGGCCGTTGCCTTCGACGTAGGTGATCCCCCGGGACGACACCAGCCTCTGGAGGCCCTTGTACATCCGCGAGACGACGCTGTCCTTGTACTTGTTCACCCCGCCCATGTCGACGCCTTCGAGCGCGGTCTTCACTCCGAACTGGTGACCGTCGCGGGCTGAGTCGGCCAGCTCAGCGGCGTGCAGCAGTGCCTTCGTCGGGATGCAGCCACGGTGCAGACAGGTACCACCGAGCTTGTCCTTCTCGATCAGGACGACGGACAGTCCCAGCTGCGCAGCACGCAGGGCGCAGGCGTAACCGCCCGAGCCGCCGCCGAGGATCACGAGGTCAGCGGGGGTGGCGGTCGCTGAGGTGTCGGTCACTGAGAAACTCCTCAAGCTGATGTCGATACCGTGGTGCCCGATGGCGCTCACCGTCGCAGGAGAGCACCACCGCCATCTTGTCACCACGTCCTGTGCCCCTGCGATGAGGGAGCAGTGGCGCCGGGCGCGGGAGGAGTGCCGGGAAACCGCTCGAACGGGTGTATTGAGCTGGCAGAATCGCCACCAGGACCGCGGATGCGAGGAGGTGTCGCCGGTGGGCTTGTTCGATCGAATCCGGCGTCGGGAGCGGCCAGGTGTGCGCCGTGCGGCGTCCACCGCGGACATCGACCACCTGGAGCAGTGGGCCGCCGCACACCGAGGCGTGGAGGCCTACGTCGAGCCCCGCACCACGGTGACCGAGACCACCGTGGTGCTGGTCGCCCACGATGGCGAGTGGACCCGACGTCGGGTGGACGACGGCGAAGCAGCCCGGCGGCTGGGAAAGCGATTGAAGATCCCGGTCTATGACGTTGCCCGGATGGGATACCCCCAGCGGATGCGGGACTACACCGCTCGCCAACGCATCCTGCGGGAACGTGAGCAGGGCGCTGACAGTCAGTAGCAGCCCCCCGGTTCGGTAGCAGCCCCTTCAGTTCAGCCGCGTTCGGCGATGTCGGCGAGAACCGCGGCCAGAGTGCGCACCGGCACCCCGGTACCACCCTTGCCGGTGTAGCCCCACGGCGAGCTGGTGTTGTAGGCCGGTCCCGCGATGTCCAGATGTGCCCATGGCAGATCGTCGGGGATGAACTCGGAGAGGAACACCCCGGCGGCGAGCATGCCACCCCAGCGGTGGCTAGCGATGTTGGCGATGTCGGCGAGCTTGGAGTCCAGATCCGGTCGTAGGTGCTCGGGCAGCGGCATGGCCCACCCGTTCTCGCCGACCTCCTGCGAGATCGCGGTGACCCGATCCCGGAACTCCGGGGTACCCATGATCCCCGGCGTACGGGAACCCAGCGCGACGATCTGCGCACCGGTCAGCGTGGCGATGTCGAGGAGATAGTCGGGATCGTCCTGGGTGGCGCGGGCCAGCGCGTCGGCGAGAATCAACCGCCCCTCGGCGTCGGTGTTGAGCACCTCCACGGTGGTGCCGCCGTACATCGTGAGGACATCTCCGGGTCGGTAGGCCGTGCCCGACGGCATGTTCTCGGCCATCGGCACCGTCGCGATGATCTCCACCGGCAGCTCCAGCCGGGCAGCGAGTACCGCGGTGACGATCGCGGCTGCCCCGCCCGCCATGTCCATGGTCATCTCTTCCATCTTCGCCGCCGGTTTGATCGAGATCCCACCGGTGTCGAAGGTGATCCCCTTGCCAACCAGGGCCACCTTCGCCCGCGGCGCGGCCGGGGCATGGTGCAGCCGGACCAGCCGTGGCGGGCGGGCCGAACCGCCGCCGACGCCGATGATCCCGCCGTAGCCCTCCCGGTGCAGTGCCTTCTCGTCAAGCACCTCGGCGCGCAGCCCAACCGCCGTGGCCAGCTCCACCGCGCGTTCGGCGAACGAGGCCGGATAGAGGTCGTTGGGTGGCGTATTCACCAGATCCCGGGCGGTCATCACCGCTTCAGCCACGGCGACGGCTCTGGCCAGTTCCCGTTTCGTCCCTCCGGCGTCCGCCGAGGGCACTGAAAGATCCATCTGTCCCAGCGGCGCGTCCCCGTTCTGCGACCGGTAAGCGGTGAAGGCGTAGGCGCCCAGGGCGCTGCCCTCGGCGGCGGCTGCCAGATCGATTCGGGACAGGGTGGTGAGCGCCTGAGAGGTCCCGGCCAAGGCGCGGGCCGCTGCCCCGGATGCCCGCCGGACCTGCTCGGCGGTCGGCCTGCCCTCGACATCCCCAAGGCCGGTGGCGACCAGCAACGGAGCCCTGATGGCACCCCGAGTCGGTAGCTTGACCACCTCGTCGGCCTTGCCCCGGGCGCCCAGCACGGCCAGCACATCGGCAAGCTCACCATCGAACGCCGCGTCAGCTTCCGCACCGCCCTCCGCGAGGCGGACACCTCCCTCGCTCGGCACGGTGCCCACCACGAGGGCGTCGACCGCCGCAGTGCTCACTGCGGTATCGGTCAGACGCAGAATCAGGCTTGTCACGGTGGTCTCCTCGCAGATCAGGCCCGCTCACCTGCGGCTGTTTCGGCATGCTAACGACACGGGCACCCGGCTCGGACCGCGCCCCTGCGGGAGTAGCGTGCACTATCCGTGAGCACACTCCTGCGACGTGGACCGCTGCATGATGCCCATGTCGAGCTCGGCGCCACCCTCGGATCGTTCGGTGGCTGGCAGATGCCGATTCAGTACGCCGGTGCGGGCATCGTCGCCGAGCACACCGTGGTGCGACAGGCAGTCGGGATCTTCGACGTCACCCATTTGGGCAAGGTGACTGTCACGGGGCCGGCAACCGCGGAGTTCGTCAACTCCTGCTTCACCGCCGATCTCACCCGGATCGGGGCAGGTCAGGCCCAGTACACGTTGTGCTGCGCCGAGGACGGCGGGGCGGTGGACGATCTGATCGTCTACCTGGGCGGGCCCGAGGAGGTGTTCTGTGTACCGAACGCTTCGAACACCGGGGATGTCGGTCGACGGCTGGCCACCGCGGCACCCAGAGGTGTGACGGTGACCAACCGGCACGATGAGTACGCGGTGCTCGCTGTGCAGGGACCCCGCTCAGCGCAGGTGCTCGCCGAAGTCGGGCTGCCGACCGAGCTGGGCTACATGGCGTTCACTGATATCAGCCACGACGGTGCCCCACTGCGGGTGGGTCGCAGCGGCTACACCGGTGAACTCGGCTACGAGCTGGTGGCCCGCTGGGAGCAGGCATTCCCGCTGTGGCAGGCGTTGCTCGCCGCCGCCGCACCGCTGGGCGGGCGGGCTTGCGGGCTCGGTGCCCGTGACACGCTGCGCACCGAGATGGGCTATCCCCTGCACGGGCACGAGCTCGGACCGGACATTTCTCCGCTACAGACCGGTGTTTCCTGGGCGATCGGCTGGGACAAACCGGCGTTCTGGGGACGGGAAGCGCTGCTCGCCGAGCGTGCGCGCGGTCCGTTCCGGCGGCTGCGCGGTCTGCGCGCCACGGGGCGTGGAGTACCCCGGCCGCAGATGGCGGTGCGGTCACCGGCGGGTGCTCCGCTGGGGGAGACCACCTCGGGCACGTTCTCGCCTACGTTGCGCACCGGCATCGCGCTCGCGCTGCTCGACCCTGCGGTGGATCCGGGAGACATGGTCGAGGTGGACGTCCGAGGCCGAGCATTGTCCTGCGAGGTCGTCAAGCCTCCCTTCGTGCTCTCTCACGTGCGCTGACC
>JBOHHD010000330.1:0-3346 GCA_050700515.1 Pseudonocardiaceae bacterium | reverse complement strand
GGCAAAGTGCAGGAAGCCCTGCGCGCCGTCGGCACCGCCGACGAGGCATTCAGCCACGCCCGCCCTGGTGAAGACCCGCCATGGATGGCCTCCTACACCGAGGCCCGCCACCTCGGCTTCAGCGGGACCGCCCTGCGGGAGCTGGGCATGCATGGTCAGTTCGTCGCCGAAACCCGCAACCGGATGAGCTCCGCCATCGCGAACCATTCTGAAGGCCGCGCCCGCACCAGCAGCCAGACCCGGCTCGCCAGCCTGATCATGGTCACTGGTGACCCGCTCGAAGCCGCTGCCCTGGGCACCCAAGCCCTCGACGGCGCGGGCCTGCTGCGCTCCCAGCGCACCACCCAGCACCTGCGCGAACTACGCCACCTCAGCGAACCCCACGCCCACCTCCCCGAGATCGCCGACCTCCGCCACCGCATCGGCACCACCCTCACCGCCTGACGTCAGCTCCCGCCGGTCGGGCAAGTGTCCTGGTACGGCACTGCGGATATACGGCGCTCCCACTCATCGCGATCGAAGCCGGTTACCACGAGAGAGCAAGCCCGCTCCACCGCATGGTCCAACAGATAGTTGAGACTCAAGAGATCCCACAGGATCACCGTGTTGTCGTCACTGCCGGTGGCCAGCGTGCGCCCATCAGGAGCAAACACCACCGACAACACCCAGTCGCTGTGGCTGCTCAGCGGGGCGCCCAGCGGGGTGGGCCGGGCACGATCAGCCAGATCCCACAGGATCACCGTGCCATCCTCACTGCCGGTGGCCAACGTGCGCCCATCAGGAGCAAACACCACCGACAACACCGAGCCGCTGTGACCGCTCAGGGTATTGGCGTAACGGGTGCCGATAAGGGTATTGACCAGGCTGGCGTGGGTCCCGCCGTCAGGGTGGATGCGGTGAGCTGCAAGACCGAGTCGTAGCGCGGCTCGCGGGTCGGTGGCTCGGGCTGACTCGGCTTGAGCGATGAGCTGGCGGGCGGTTGCGGCCAGCTCCCCCGTCGCAGCCCTGCGTTGTTGGACGACCGCGACACCGGCCGCGGCCAGGGCGACGATGAGCAATACCGACAGGACGGTGGTCGCCCTTCTGCGACGGAAGCGGTCGCGGCGGATGCCGGTATGCAGGAAGTCTCGGGCGGTCGGGCTGAGGTCAACGCGGTCGGTGACCAGCCCCCGACGCCGCCGGGGCGACCAACGCGCGGAGCCGGGCTTCGACAAGGTGCCGGCCGGCGCTGCTCGGGTTTGCAGGCGAGCTCCCGTGTCGGATACGGCAGCGGCGAGTTGGCCGCCTTCCCACAAGCGGACAGGTGGACGGCCCTTCGCGTGCCATTCCTGCGCGGCGTGCTCGACGGCGCGGCGGGCGCGCAGCGCCGAGACGTTCTTCGTGATCGCTGCGGCCAGTGGGGACCAGGCAGACAGGAATGCCTCGTGGGCGACTCCTATTACTACGGTGCCGTTGTCGGTATCGGTGCTCAGCAGCCGCCGCGCTACGAAGGCGTCCGACTCGGCGACCACTGCGGCAGGCAGCTCGTCCCGGCGCAGTCGCCATCGGGTGGGGTGGCCTTGCTCATCCACGGTGACCAGGCACAGCAGCCCGGCGATCACCTGCTCATGGCTGCGACCACTCGCGGCGATCGCGTCGGCCAGGGCCGCGTCGGCCTGCCGGGTCAAGGCCCCGTGCACCCCGCCGAGCTGCTCATATCGTGCGCGGGACAGCCGCCCACCACGGCGGACGCCCTCGGCGAGCTGGGCCAGGATGAAGGCCAGCAGCGGCAGGGCGTCCCCACTGTCAGTGTCCTCGACCAGCCGGTCGGCCAGGCCGTCGTCCAGGTCGATACCGGCCAGCCGAGCCGGCATCTCGATCACCGACCGCAGCGTCGCACGGCGCAGTGGACGCAGCGTGTAAGTGTGCGTGGGCAGCCCGGCCAGTTCCGGGTCGGCCAGCAGTTGGTCGAGGAACTCCGGGCGCAGCGTGGCCACCACCCGCACCGGACCGGTCAGCGCCGGGAGCAGCAGCGTGCCGAACCGAGCCCGCTGCTCGGGAGCGGTCTGGGTGAGCAGCTCCTCGAACTGGTCCACCACGATCAGCAGGTGATGCCGCCGAGCGCCGGGAGCGGCCAGCAGCAACTCATCAGCCAGCCCCGACAAACCTCCGTGATCGAGCTGGTCGCGGACGTGGGCCAGCGTCCAGCCCAGGCCGAACTGCCGGGCCGCGGCGGCCAGCTCCCGGGCCAACGCCCCCACCGGATCTGTCCCCGGCAGGATCGGCGGCAACGTCCACCAGCCCGGCTCACCAGCCATCACCGGCAGCACCCCGGCCCGCACCAGCGATGACTTACCGCACCCGGAGGGACCCACCACCAGCAACACCGCACCCTCGGCACGCTCCGCCGGGGACCGCAACAGTCCGGCGAGTTGCCCGATCTCCGCAGCACGGCCGAAGAACACCCGCTGGTGGTCGATCTCGAACGGCCGCAGCCCGGGGAACGGAGAAAGATCATCCGGCCAGCTGCCTTCGACCTGGCCTAACGCTTCGATCAGCGCGGTTCGGACGGTGACCAGGTCGCCGGTGATGTCGCGGTGCTGGACCGACTTCAGCAGCGGGCTGTCCGCCCCTGGCTCGGCGTGCAAGGGCAACAGCCTGATACCCCGAGACCGGGCGATCGCGACCTCAGCCGTGCACCACTGCGACGCCAGGAAGGCCGAGGTGACCACGCACACCACCGCGTCGGCCCGTTTCAGCTCCTCGTAGAGCTGCCGCTCCCACTCCTCACCGAGAGCGATGCCGTCCCGCAGATCTTGAGCCAGGAACACCTCATGGCCGGCTTCAACCAGCCACCGGTGCAGCTGCCCGGCCAGCGCGCGGTCCTCGCCGGCATGACTGACGAAGACCCGGGCCACCGCACCTCCCCCCAGCCAGCACAACAGGCACTACCGACTTCGCGACCGACTTATAGCAGAAAGCACCCGGACAGTCACCGAGCCTGTCACATCCTGTCGTTCGCCTCACCACGAATCGTTACATCCGTAAGAGAGCTGGCAGAACCATGCGGCCCGAGCAACAAGTGAAGCGCAGCTCATCGGGCGCTGAGCGCACTTCTTGTCTCCCAGCGGATCCAAAGACGCGAATATCGAGCACGCCGCGACGGCAAGCGATCTCCCCAGGCTCGCACTGCGAGAGCCGCGACTGGCCGCCGCCGAATACATCGAGGCATACGCGGATTGCGGCGGCTGTCCGTATGCACCTGCGGCCAAGTTTCCTTGCAGCAGGTTGCGCCCTTATGCCGCCTGGTTGGTGATGACCGTGTCGTCTGGTGCAGGTGGTGGGCGGATAGGGGGCGTCACCGCAG
>JBOHHD010000329.1:0-37710 GCA_050700515.1 Pseudonocardiaceae bacterium | reverse complement strand
TGGTGGGCGATACTGGGATTGAACCAGTGACCTCTACCGTGTCAAGGTAGCGCTCTCCCACTGAGCTAATCGCCCGAGGCGGAGGCGGGAATCGAACCCGCGTAGAGGGCTTTGCAGGCCCTTGCCTAAACCACTCGGCCACTCCGCCACGTCTAAAGTTTCCCTGCCAGCTCCGAGGACCAACGACCTGACCCTGGTGGCATATCGCACTCCAGGAACCCCTCGGCGTTTGGAGCCGCTCAGAGCGGACGACGGGATTCGAACCCGCGACCCTCACCTTGGCAAGGTGATGCGCTACCAGCTGCGCTACGTCCGCATGCTTCCGGCGGGACCCTCTCTCTCCAGCGGCCCGCCCCGGTATGAGAACTGTAGCCGACCGTCGAAGCAGGGATCAAATCGCCCTGGGATTCAGGGCAGGTCGTTGGCGATCAGCTGCCCCAGGGCATCGTCAACGTTCATCCACAGTGACTCGTGTCCTGGCAAGACGACGTCGTAACTGGCGTCCAGAAACTCGGCGAGCCGCTGAGCGCTCGCCTCGAACACGGCGTGACCAGAGGGGGAGTTCAGCTCCACCAGGACCACCTCGGGCTCGGCGGATCCCGGCCGGATGCGTACATCGCCTTCGCCGGCTTCGGTGAGCAGCCCGTCCGCGAGCAGGTCCCGGGAGAAGACCCACTCCACCCAGCCGGTTCGCCCGGTGCGGAAGGCTGCTACCACAGCGAACGGGTCTCGGGTGTCGTACCGGAGCTCGACCTGTACAGGCACCGTGGGAGTGTGCGACGCCAGTAGATCGAACACCGCAGATGAACGGAGAGTAACATGGTCGTTGCGCACCGTAGTCGCCCCTTTCTGTGTCTTCGGGCCTGAAACGAGTGACCTGAGCTCCTGTGACGCGAGGACCCCCGTGCTACGCCCGGATGCTCAACCCAGACCACTCGGACGGGGCAGGAACTTCGATTGGGGAGAGAAAACCGTCGCTCAACGTACTTGCCGACCGCACGTTTGCGCGAATATGTGAGCCCACTAACCTGAACCGCTAGCCCAGGTGCAGGCGTAAGTCAAACGTGAGGATGACGCTGTTGGTCGAGGAGCCGCGATCGAACGCCCGCCGCCCCGACCGGTTGGCGGATGTTGCGCGCTCCTCCCCGCCGGTTCCCCCCCCCATTGGGGACACTTCTGATGGGGAACTAGCGCGCCGGCTCGGGGACGCCGACGGGGGAGCGTTGTCCCAGCTCTACCGTCGCTTCGGTCGGCCGTGTTACTCGCTGGCCCGCCGGATCTGTGCCGACGACGGACTCGCTGAGGAGGTGGTACAAGAAGTGTTCCTGACGCTGTGGCGTGACCCTCGTCGTTTCGACCCTGCGCGGGGCAGCTTTGCCACCTGGTTACTCACCCTGATTCACCATAAAGCGGTAGATGCCGTGCGAAGAGAAAGCACCATCCGTCGGCGGGTGGTACCGGCGCCCGAAGCGGGTGAGGACTGGTCGCCGACGCCGGTGCCGGGCGCTGACCAGGCCGCACTGGCCCGGGTCGCCGCCGGACAGGTGCGCGCGGCGTTGCATCGACTCCCTATCGAGCAACGACAGGTACTGGCCCTGGCCTACTTCGGTGGCCACACCCAGCGCGAAATCGCTGTGCTCACCAACGTGCCGCTGGGCACGGTGAAATCCCGCATGTTCGCCGGGGTGCAACGACTGCGTTCGATGCTCAACGAGCAACTCGGACCGGATGCCTTGGTCACCGAGATCCAGTCCGAGGGGACGGTGCGGTGATGGTTCCCGACAACCGTGCCACGAGCTGCCCGCACAGTGAGCTCGCAGCCGGGTGGGCGCTGCATTCCCTGGAGCCTGCCGAGGAGTCGTTGCTCGCAGCGCACCTGCTGGACTGTCCGGTGTGTACCCAGATCGTGTCCGACACCGAGCTGGTCGGTGCTTCCCTGGGCTTGTCCATTCCGCAGGTCACTCCGAGCGCAGGACTCGAGCAGCGGATCCTCGTCCTCGCGGACCCGGCCGCAGTGGCGCCGGTCATTCCGCTGAGGCAGCCAACCCCCCGAACCGAGGCTGGTCTGCCACGCCGCAACAAAATATTCACCGTGGCAGCGGCGGTGGTCTTGATAGCTGTATCCATGGCGCTCGGCACCCGGGTTGCACAACTGGATCAGGAGCGCGACCAGGCGACGAGCCAGATCATGGAATTGACCGACCTGATACAGCGTGCTGCCGACCCGGCGTGGGAGCGGGCGTTTCTGGCCACCGAGGATGGTCAATCGATCGGCATGGTGCTTGTAGGGCAGGATCAGGTGACGCTGGTGGCCACCCAGTTGCCGGGCAACCAAACGGACCATGAGATCTACGTGCTGTGGGGGCTCGGTACAGGGGCGCCGCAGGCGCTCGGACCCTTCGATGTGGTGTCTGATGTGCGGCCTGCGCTGTACCGCGTACCCTCTGTCCCGGATGCTGGGGAGTTCACTGGCTATGCGATCTCGCTCGAACAAGGTCGGAGCACTCCTGCGGCCCCAACGACTGTCAAGGCGAGTGGGCAAGTAGAAAGCTGAGCGGTGACTATCGAGGAGCAGGTAGATCCGCGCGAAGAGAACCAGACGAAGTCTGCGCACTGGTACACCCGGTTCCGCGAGGGAGTGACCAGGTGGTACAGGCGGTTCCGCAAACGAGTGGCCAGTAGGCCCGGGGTTGAGCTCGTCTACCGTGTCGTGGTGGGCCTGGTGGGAACTGTGGTGCTCATCGCTGGTGTTCTCGCCATCCCGTACCCAGGTCCCGGGTGGCTCATCGTGTTCGCCGGACTCGCGATACTGGGGACCGAGTTCTACTGGGCACGGCGCGTACTGGGATTTCTTCGCCACCGCTATGACGCGTGGGTGAGATGGCTCCGCCGCCAGCCACCTGGCGTGCGCCTGCTGGTGATGTCATTGACCGGGGTGATCGTCCTGCTCACGCTGTGGTTGATCAACGCCCTGGGTCTGGTCGCAGGGGTGGTTGGCCTGCCGTGGGAATGGGTGCGTTCGCCTCTGTTCTGATCCGGTATGGTGAGCACGCTGCTCCGGCAGCCAGAGGGCGATTAGCTCAGCGGGAGAGCGCTTCGTTCACACCGAAGAGGTCACTGGTTCGATCCCAGTATCGCCCACCACAAAACACCAGCTCAGAGGTGGTTCCGGTAGTTCCGGACCAACCTCTGAGCCGTTGCGTGACTAACTATGTGACTACAGTCCCTCGGTTCCACGTCCTCCTCACGGCCGGATGAGACCCCTGCTCAGCCGCGCTTGCCGCCTGTTAGGAGGTTGGCGCCGTGCGCTGGTCAGTGCCGGGGTTGTCCACCTGGGGTGAGAGTGTCTGTGGTGGAAGTAACACCCCCTATGGTGACTCATCCTCGTCAGGCGCGTATTCGTAGATACGTCCACTGACGTTCTCTCGAAAGTCATGAAGGGTGCGACTTAACTCTCTGATCTTACCGGTCAGAGTTTCAATATCGGTTACGGTGAATTTTTGCTCCGTCATGTCTTTGCGCGTCCCGCTCGTCAGAATTCGTTTGCCACTGCCTCGTTTGACGATCCGTTTTCCATATGGCGTGTAGCCGAGGCTGGCTGTTGCGATCCATCGCTGCCGGGCCTCGTCCCAGTGAGTCCACCGACTCCTTTGCTCCGTCGTTTGGCCATCAGGCGGCCTCTGCCTCCTTTTTCAGGTGCGTGACATAGTCGCGGATGGCGGAGGTGGGGATGAGTCGGGTTCGTCCTTGTTTGACTGAGCGCAGCCGTCCGGATCGCGTCAGTTCGAAGATGACGGTCCGGCTCAGGCTGAGCACGCGCATGGCGTCGGCAACTTTGTAGAGCTGTACGTCCAGTGCGGCGGGTTGGTCGGCGTGGATGCTTACGGTCGTGGTCTCCGGCGGGTGTGATGAGTGACAGGGTGGTGGGGTGTCACAGCTGTCGTCGGTTGTGGGTGTGTAGTAGTGCCCACCGGGCTCAGGTGCCTCGTCGAGAATGGCTACTCCGAACGCTAGTGCGGCGGCGGGTACCAGATAGGTGACCATGCTTGCCGCAGTTGGCCCCTCGCTGGTGAGCAAAGCGAAGTTGATCACATAGGCAACATGTTGAGCTGGACTGTCTGGCTGTCAGCGGGACCGGGTGTCCGGTAGGGTCTTTAGTATGGCAACTCGTAAGGTGACCTTGTCGCTTGATCAGACGGCGTGGGCACTTGCCGAGAGCGCGGCTGCGCGAGCGGGTATCTCCCCATCAGCGTGGATCTCTGCCGCAGCCCGCCGCGAAGCTGTGCGCCTCGGCGCCGGCACCGACTGGGGTAAGGTCGTGGCTGAGGCGATGGCCGACGATGTCGACCTTGCCGCAGCCGAGGCGGATCTTCGTGCGGCGGGGTGAGCTCCGTACCTACATCCGACCCAGCACGCCCACCCACCAACGCACCGTCGTCATCGTGTCCAGCGACGGGATCAACGAATCATCACGTCCGTGGCTGCTCGGTATCGAGCTGCGGGACCGCGACCCCGGCGACATCCTCGCTATCCCGGTCGCGGGCCGGTGGGTCTACGCGGGCGACCTCACCAAGCTCTACCGGGACTGGACAGGGGAGCGCCTCGGCGAGCTGGACCCCACCACCTTCGCCCGGCTTAACGGTGCACTCCAGGCAGCCCTCGACCTCTGATCCCGTGATGAAACCAGTGACGCGAGCCACGTAGATCTGTTCCCGCCAGAACGGCCGTAGACGTGCTGAATCGCACAGGGCAGGGTCATCACACCTGTGCGAGGCCCCCACTTGTTTCAGCCGTCTTTGCGGGTTCCGGCGCAGCGGGTAAGACCGGGACATGTCGGTGGACTGAGTGACGAACTGCGTGACAATCGCCACGTACGGAGCCGGACTTTCGCGGACGTTGAGGGACGGTTGAACAGGGAAAACGGCCAACGGTATGCTGGTCAACGCGCTCATTGAATTGCTTCGCACCGAAGAGATCACTGGTTCGATCCCAGTATTTTGCCACGTTATGGCAGGTCAGCGGCTGGGTTCCGAAGTTGGAGCTCCGAATCCTTGATCTTGTTGATGCTTTGTCGGCAATATTGCTTGTTTGTGTGGTCATGCTTTCCTCGGTGTGGCCAGAATCGGGTAAAGGCGCCCGTCAGAATTGCAACCGGTAGAAGACTGCTATCTTTCTCATGGCGGGGAAGAGCTTTGCCACGGTGACCATCAGGCGGTAACTCGTCCGCAGCTTGTCGAAGCCATCGAGGTCGAAGACGCTCAAAGAGGTTACGCAGCGCAGTCGGGGGTCAATCGACTCAAGGTCCGTGCAGCTCTCGATGCCCCAGGAGACGGTAGTCCCCGCCGCCTGGATCGCCTTGTTGAACCTCTGCATTCGGATACCACGTCTACTGAACGCATCGAAAATGAATTGACCGCTGGGAAAATGGTTCAGGATCCGCTGGAAGAGTCTCTTGCCCTCGTCTTCCTTGAGATACATCACCAGTCCCTCGGCGACCACCAGCACAGGGAGATCACCGGGCACGTGCGCCAGCCAGGACGGGTCGGTCACCGACGAGCCGATCATTTCGGCGCCCACACGTGAGGGGTACAACCCTCGCCGCAGGTTGATGACATCGGGATAGTCGAGGTCGAACCAGTGCACCCCGGGGCCGGGGTCGAGGCGGTGGAGACGGGTGTCCAGACCGCAGCCCAGGTGCAGCACGGTTGCTTGGGGATGCTCGGTGAGGAACTGGCGGGTCACCCGTCGAGGTGCCTGGTCCGGATCGCGACAGCGACCGAATCACCGCGCCGTAGCCCGGTCGTGGTGAAGTCGAAGTCGATCTGCCTGACGATGTCCCGAGCCATCGTGTCGTGCAGCAGGGAGGCAGGTGACTCGGCGTCCAGCGCTCGGCCGTACAGGGTGGCGAGCAGCGTGGCCCTCTCACCGGTGAGATGCACCTTTGACATGGCAGCAACGCTACGTCCGGTGTGAGGGTGCTGAAGAGGGCGACGAATGGTTCGACATGTCCCCTCCTACATGAGGGGGAGCGGGATGCTTACCTCACTCCTGAGGTTTGGGCTTCCGGTCGACGGTGAAGTTCAGCTTTTCCTCGCCGTCCTCGTTGATGCGTTGGACGTGCAGCTCCTGGTTGCCCAGAGCATCGGACAACGCTTGCGAGAGGAAGATCCGGACGCCGTTGCTCTCGATCACGGATTCGCCCTCGGCCGGGACCTTCGCGATGGACAGCGCCAACCCTTCCGACCTGGTGGTGTTGCCCTGTCGGGAGATGCGCAGGCCCGACCCTTGGGGCATCTGGTTCTCGGTCACAAGTGAGGTGATCGCTTCGGCGGCTGCGTCGGTAACGGTGAGCATGCCGCCACCGTATTGGTATTGCGCGGCACCGCCAAACCTAGGGTCTGACGGGACAGAAGATGAGCGACGGTGGGGTGAGTTCGTGCTCCTCTGAGACCCGCTACCGAGTCCAACGTCGCACGCTCTTCTTCGACGCCGCGCGAAGTGCGGGACGGTACTCCCGCTGTGCCGCCTCGCTCCGCGAACGTTCCACCTCGTGCAGAAGCCCGAAGGTGAACCCGTTCTCCCCGGACAGGTGCGCGATGACGCCGAGCTCGCGGAGGACCTGACGGGACATGACACTGTCCTGGTGCTCGCCGAGCACCTCCTGCAGATGCTCCATACGTTTGGCGAGGCGGGTCGCGGGCTTGCCGAGCACCGCAGCGACCGATTCCGCGGCGTAGCGAGCGCGTTTCGCTGCCTTGCGCACCTCGTGCAGCCCCTCGTCGCGTTTCTCCGGAGTATCGGCCGCGTCGGTGGCTCGGGAGGCGCGATCCACCCGGGCGCAGGCTCGACCGACCAGTGGGAGCAGCTTGCGGTGCGCTCGTTTGCGTGCTTTTTTGGTGAACGGTGGGTCAGCCAGCAGCTCGTCGAGGGTGTCGAGGAGCCGCCGGTAACGCTCGTCGTCGAGCGCCTCGAGAAGATGGGCGTGCCCGGTACGGTGCCGGGCACCGATATCCAGGTCGATGCGGCGCAGCACCGGACCGAGAACCAATTCGTCGGGCTGCTTCTTGACCAGCCCGCTCAGCCGGTGCTGCAGCACCTCGGCATCGCGGGGATCGCTCAGTGCTCCGCCGAGCCAGCGCAACTCGTCGCGGAGGGGATCGGTGAACTCGCGGTTCAGCAGCGGCCGATAAGTCGCGAGTGCGCTGCGCAGCCGCCGGGTGGCCACGCGCATTTTGTGTACGGCGTCGGGCTCGTCGGTGCGCGCCTCCAGGTCACGGGAGACCAATTCCTCGACCTGCTCGCGTAGGTGAGCAAGGACCACGTCACCGGCGCGTGATTGCGAGGTCAGCTGGGCAGGCGGGAGCTGGTCGGGAATGAGATCGTCCAGAGTGCGCTCCAGCTTCGAGGTCGAGGTGGACCGGGTGAGCCCGGCGGCCTCCAAGTGAGTACTGATCGCATCCAGGAGCGCCTGTTCTCCGTCGACGAGTTCTACTTCCACCTCCCGCCATGCTGATACGTCGACCGACCCTTCGTTCAGACGTTTGGCGTGGACCGTGTCATCAGCAACGATTGCCAGTTCATTGCCGTCAGCATCGAAGAGGTGGCGTTCGAGCCGGGTGGTTCGCAGCACCGCTACCGGGACCAGTTCGCGTCCGCGGATCAGGCCTCGTACCTGCTTCGCCAGTGCTTCGGGCACGGTGTGCCGGGCTTGATCCAGCGGCAGGGCGACCTCGGTGCGTTTATCACCGCTCCCCGGAAGCTTCAGATGCCAACCCTCGTCGGTCCCCCCGGTTCGACGCCGCAGTGTGGCGCGGTGCGTGGCCAGTCGGACGTCGCGGGTGTCGAAGTACGTTGCCTCCAAGGTGCTCTCGAGGGGATCCGTGACCGTGGCGATGCCATCGACGCTGTGTAGATCTGGCAGAGGAGTGCCGGCATTGATGTCGAACTTGCGCTCGATCTCGTGAAAGCGGTCCACCAGTCCATACCTACCTCACAGCAGGTTGGGACGCGAGCGTGCCCCTGCTCCCCCTTCAGGTGCTACTCCTTCAGAGTGAGCATGACGGCGGCTGGCAGGGTTACTGCGCCGGACTATCCACGCTACGGGTAGGTGGGGACCGCGCTGGGTGACATCGACCGGATGACGGTGCGGATATTGCTCCATATGAGTGAACGATCTGAGTATGGGCCTGAGAAGGCTGTATTCTTCCGGCGGTCTGGACCACCCCCATCCCCGAGGGAGATCCCGAGTGACTGGCTCATGACAACGCGCCGTCGTAGGAAGTGGGGGTCTGGGCCCTCGGCCCCCGTGTTGATCGCATGGGTCGGGAGCACCGGGGCCGGGAGCACCGGGGCCGGGACCGATCGAGTAGCGGATAGCACCTCCTCCGCTCTTCCTCCCCTTTCAGCACCACCTTCGCACGGTCGGGCGCCCCGCGTCGGCCGGGCTCGTGGCTTTGCGGCGGGAACCCTACTGGCGTGTGGGTCGGTGCTGGCGGTCACGGTGCATGCGGCGGATAGTTCATCCCAGTCGCCGGGTAGCGTCCACCCTGGGCTCGGCACCGGCGCTCCCAGCATGGTGACCGGGGGATACGGGGCGAAACCGCTCACCGCCACCGCATTCTCGGCTGCTGCCTCGACAACCAGCGGTGACCAGGTGGTCGCGGCCACCGTGACAACCTCGACCGGGACCGGCGGAACCGGAGCTGACACTGGATCAGTGCACCGCAACCCTCCCCTTGCCATTGGTGCCTTCGACGGGGCGGACGAGCCCTCCGCCGCGGGTACCCTGCCGATCCCGTCCGCCCTGCCGGATCCAGATGACGTTCAGCGTCCGGAGGATGGCCCGATCGAGGACGCGGTCGGGACGCTGGCCCCCGTGCCCAGCGCTGCTGCCGCTGCAATAGAGCAGCTGGTTGCCTCGGCCGATCAGGCAGTGAGCCCGATGTCCTCTTTCCCCGGGCAAATCATCTATCCCGGATCGGACGTGGTGGCGCCGCGCGAGGAGGTTGCGGTGGTGGACCGCCTGGTCTCATTGGTGCGGGAGGAGGGAACTCAACCGGCGATGACGATGCTGCCCCCGCAGTCTCATTCGTAGCGCTGGGCCAGCATCAGTACTGCTTGATCGTAAATGCCTTGGGCCTCGGCCGGGAGTTCGTCTCGCAGGACGAGGCTCTCCAGAATGGCGAACAGATCAGCAATGATGTCACGCTCGTTGCCACTCAGGTGATCAGAGCGGATCTTCGTCTGAGCCAGTGTGGGCAGCGGCAGCTTGGCCGAGGCGGCAGCTTCCAGGGTGATGTCGGGGATGAACCACATCGGAGTACCTCCGGGAACGCTCGGTGGGTTACCGGCCCGAGGAATCGATCCGAGCATTGGCCTGTTCGACCCCTTCGCTCGGTGTAGGCACCGTTGCACGCTGAGTTCCCTCGTAAATCGACATCCAAACTGATGCAGCAGGCACTGGCGCGAAGTTGTGGGAGCAATCACGAGCCGGTGGAGATCCTTGCCGGCACGGCGACCCGCAGAAGCTCGACCCCTGTCCCTCGATAGCATCGAGGCATACCTGGTCGCTCAAGCCTTCGAGGAGCTCTCGTGCCCGCCTCATCCCAGCCCCTCGGGTCCGCGCCGCGCGTGACGGTCTCGGCTGGGATCGCCGCGGGACGGGCGCTGCTGGGGGAGTCGTGATCCCAGCCGGGGCGGCGGATTTCGGAACTCCGGAGAAGTTCGACGTTACGGACTTCGAGGCTCAGGACGGAGTCGGGGCGCCCGATGCGCTACAGCGCCTGTGGACGCCACACCGGATGGCCTACATCAAGGGCGAGAGCAAACCCGAGCAGGGCGCCACCCCGGGCCAGTGCCCGTTCTGCCGGATCGTGGGAATGGACGACGCCGAGGGTTTGGTGATCGCCCGTGGCGTGGCTGTGTACGCGGTGCTCAACCTCTACCCGTACAACCCGGGTCACCTGATGGTGGTGCCCTATCGGCACGTCGCGGACTATCCGGATCTGACTGCTCAGGAGACGACCGAGTTGGCCACCTTTACTCAGCGGGCCATGCTCGCTACCCGCCGCGCCGCGGCACCGCACGGCTTCAACATCGGGATCAACCAGGGCGCTATCGCCGGTGCGGGCATCGCCGCCCACCTGCATCAGCACCTGGTGCCCCGGTGGGGTGGTGACGCGAACTTCATGCCGGTGGTCGGGGCGACCAAGGTACTGCCGCAGTTGCTCGCAGAGACCCGCGCGCTACTGGTGAACGCGTGGATGGAGCTGCCCTGAACGCGACCCGGTGGCACCGGTGGCATAGAGCGACGACGGTGGTGGCACCGGTACCTGCGCCGCGCTGGAAACGCTCCCTCGTGATCGCCGGACGGATGCTGTTCCTGGGCTCCGCCCTGGGGATCTTGTTCTGGCGCCTCGCCGGGGATGCCGAGGGTGCTCTGGCTGCGATCTGGCAGATCGGGCTGCCGGCGGTACTCGGCGCGTTCCTGTCCGCTGCCGCCGGGCTGGGTGCCTCCGGGTTGGCGTGGCGCAGTCTGCTGCGCGGTGTGGGTGCCCCCCTGGACCTTCGCAGCTCGGTACGGGTGTTCTTCACCGGTCAGATAGGCAAG
This sequence comes from Pseudonocardiaceae bacterium, assembly GCA_050700515.1. GTDB lineage: Bacteria > Actinomycetota > Actinomycetes > Mycobacteriales > Pseudonocardiaceae. The sequence continues at coordinate 27,101 of JBOHHD010000329.1, read as the reverse complement.
TACATTCCCGGCACGGTGTGGGCCTACGTGGCGCATGCCAAGCTGGGCCGCGAGCACGGTGTCCCCGCATCCAGCACGACGGCGGCCTCGGTGCTGTTCGTCACGGCGCACACCGCAACCGGTGCCGTCGTTGCCGGCCTGGTGCTGCCGTTCGCCTCGGGTGCCGTGTTCGACCGGTTCGGTTGGGTCGCGTTGCTGGCGCCGCTGCTACTGGCCTGCCTGCACCCCCGGCTGGTCCATCCGGTGCTGCGGTGGCTGCACCGGGTGTTGGGCCGGGGCAGCGCGCCGGAACGGGTCTGCGGATCCGCCATCGTGGCTGCGCTCGGCTGGCTCACGGTCACCTGGATCGGGTATGGCTTGAGCATGTTGCTGTTGCTCGCCCCGGTGACCCGGTCCGACACCGAGGCCCTGCTGGTGCCCATGGCGCTGGGCGGGTTCGCGCTGTCCTGGATTGTCGGTTTCCTTGCCGCTGGGGTTCTGGTGGTGGCTCCCGCGGGTCTGGGCGTGCGAGAAGTCGCGTTGCTCATGGTGCTGGGGCCGGTGGTCGGCGGCGGCGCGGCGGCGGCTGTGGTGCTTCTCTCGCGAGTGGTGCACACCCTCGCCGACGGAGTATGGGCACTAGTCGGCATGGGCCTGCGCGCACCCCAGGCACCGCTGCGGATCGACGATCACCATCCCATCACCCGCTAGTCACAGGTTCGGTAATGCTCAGTATTTTCGCCCGCGCCTCGGTCTCCCGGTTCCTGGATCCGGTGGGTGCCATGCTGCTGCGCGCCGGCGTGGGGCCCGATGCCCTCACGTTGGCCGGCACTGCGGGCACCGTCTTCTCAGCGCTGTGGTTCTTTCCTCGGGGGCAACTGTTCGTGGGAACCGTCGCCGTGACCCTGTTCGTCGTCTTCGATCTCCTCGATGGAGCGGTGGCCCGTGCCCGAGGTCACGGCACGCCGTTCGGCACGGTGTTGGACGCCACCTGCGACCGGATCGCCGATGGTGCGGTGTTCGCCGGGCTGACCTGGTGGTGTTTCGCCGTCGCCGAGGACCGCCCGTTGGCCCTCGCAGCGTTGTTCTGCCTGGTGAGCGCGCAGGTGATCTCCTACATCAAAGCCCGTGCGGAGGCTACCGGTCTGGCTGCGGACGGCGGGATGGTGGAGCGTGCGGAGCGCTACATCATCACGCTCGGGGGCACCGGGCTGGCGGGGCTCGGGATGCCCATGGCCCTCGACGTGGCGCTGTGGTTACTTGCCGTACTACAGCTGGTGACGGTGATCCAGCGGATGCTCGCCGTGCGGCGCAGTGCTCGAGGGCAGGCCTCTTCGTGAGGGACACCGTGCGCGGCAGGGTGGTCGGCCGGCTCACCGACCTCGGGTACGCGGCCGGATGGCGGCTGGCCCGCGGGGCACCTGAGGGGCTGGCCGCGTGGGCGTTTCGGGCCGGTGCGGACCTGGCCGCGCGCCGCGATGGTGGCTACGCCCGGCAATTGCGGCGCAACCTCGCCCGGGTGGTGCCCAGCGCTTCGGAGAAAGAACTCGATGTGTTGGTCCGCGACGGGCTGCGCTCCTACTCCCGGTACTGGCGGGAGGTCTTCCTGCTGCCCTCGGCTGACCACCGAGCGCTGGTCGAACGACTGGACGGCGCGATGGAGGGAGTCGAATACCTGGAGGCTGCGCTGTCCACCGGGCGGGGAGTGGTGGTGGTGCTGCCGCACAGCGGCAACTGGGACATGGCGGGACTATGGTTCGTGGAGCGTCACGGCCCGTTCAGCACCGTCGTTGAACGGTTACGGCCGGAGGCGTTGTACCAGCGCTTTGTCGATTACCGTACCTCCTTGGGCTTCGATATCGTCCCGCTGACCGGGGCGGGTAGTCCCACGCCACGCCTGGTCAGCCGGCTGCGCGCAGGTGGTGTGGTGTGCCTGCTCGCTGACCGGGACCTCACCCGTGGCGGCGCGCCGGTTGAGTTCTTCGGCGCCACCGCCCGGATGCCGCGGGGACCTGCCCGGTTGGCTGCGGCCACCGGTGCCACTCTGCTGGTGATCGGCTGCTGGTTCACCCGGGACGGCTGGGGCATCAGGTTTCACCCCCCGGTGCCGGTGCGCGACCGTGGCGCGACGGCCCAGGCCACTCAGGCGGTGGCTGACTGTTTTTCCACCGATATTGCTGCGCACCCGCATGACTGGCACATGCTGCAACCGCTCTGGACCGATGATCTGCCGGGATCGATGCTGCAGCGTCACCGGACAGGGGGGCCGTGAAGGTCGGGATGGTTTGTCCGTACTCCATCGCCGCACGGGGTGGAGTGCAGGCACATGTGCTGGGCTTGGCACAGGGTCTGCGCGCCCTGAGGCACGAAGTGGAGATACTCGCTCCGGCTGCGGTGGACGCGGTGTTACCGGAGTTCGTCACCGCTGCGGGCCGGGCCGTGCGGGTTCCTTACAACGGCTCGGTCGCTCGTCTGTCGTTCGGCCCGGTCGCCTTCGCCAGGGTGCGGCGATGGTTACGCGATCATGACTTCGATGTGCTGCACCTGCACGAGCCCACGGCGCCGAGCCTGTCGCTGATCGCCTTGGCCCTCGCCGACCGGCCCGTGGTGGTGACTTTTCACATGGCCGCCGCGCGGTCGTGGGCGCTGGCAGCGGCGCATGGCCTCTTGCAGCCCCCGATGGAAAAGGTCACCGCCCGGATAGCGGTTTCCCCGCTGGCGCGCCGAGTACAGGTGGAGTATCTCGGCGGGGACGCGGTGGAGATCCCCAACGGGGTCGATGTGGCCCACTTCGCCGGTGCCGAGGCATTGCCCGGGTATCCGCGGACCGGTGGCACGGTCGGCTTCGTGGGTCGCTTCGCCGAACCCCGCAAGGGCATGCCCGTCTTGCTGACGGCACTGCGCATTCTCGTGCGGACGCGACCGGACCTGCGGCTGCTGGTGGTCGGCCACGGGGAACCCGCGACCCTGCTCCGCCGGGCAGGTCCGGAGCTGGCCCCCCGGATCCGGGTGCTGGGTGAGTTGGGAGAGCAGGGCAAGGCCGCGATGCTGGCCAGCGTGGACGTGTTGTGTGCCCCCGCGCTCGGCGGCGAGAGCTTCGGTATCGTGCTCGCCGAGGCGATGGCCGCGGGTACCCCTGTACTGGCCAGCGACCTGGACGCCTTCCGCCTGGTACTCGATGAGGGCAAGGCCGGCGTGCTCGTCCCGGCCGGGGCACCCGCCACGCTGGCTGCGGCACTCGCCAACCTGCTCGATGATCCCGCCCGGCGCGCCGCCCTGGCTGCTGCCGGCCGTCGGCGGGTGGTGATGTGGGATTGGCCAGTGCTCGCCCGGCGGGTGTCGCAGGTTTACGAGACGGCGGTCGCCGCCGACCCACGCCGGCTGGTGTCCGAAGCTGGCAGCCTCACCCGGCACCGGCCGGTCCGGATCGCGCGGTGAAGATCGCGGGGGCGGTTCTGGGCATGGGGATGCTGATCGCCACCATGGCTGCGGTGGCTTCGGCCACCCGCTTGGATCGATTGCATGTGCGGACCGACGCGGCGTGGGCTGCTCTGGACGCCGCACTCAGCAGGCGGACCCGCGCGGTTGACGAACTCGGTGCCTGCGCGCAGGCCGGGTTGGCGGGCGGCGTCATGTTTTCGGATGCCGGCCATGCCGCTGCTTGGGGTAGGCCTGCCGCCCGAGAAGAGGTGGAGAACGAGCTCGGCCGGGTACTGGCGATGCTGGACCGTACCGGCATTGATCCGGCCTGCGCGGCCCGACTGACGGATGCGGAACAGCGCGTGGTCATCGCCCGGCGGATCTACAACGACGCGGTGCGCGACACCCTCGCGCTGCGCTCGCGCCGGATGGTGCGTTGGCTGCGGCTGGCCGGTACCGCCCCACTGCCGCGCTACTTCGAGATCGCCGAACCTGGGATTCAGGAGGGCGCGGGGGCGTAGCGGGTGAAACGCCGGGTGAACGTGGCAGTGCCCGAGGTCAGCCCACGCAGATCAACGGCGTAGCGCAGCAGCTCGGCCGCGGGCACCTCGGCGTGAACCAGCATCCGGCCGTTCTCATCGGTCTCGGTGCCCAGCACCCGAGCGCGCCGGCTGGACAGATCTCCCAGCACCGTGCCCAGGTGTTCATCCGGCATCCGCACCTGCACCTCATCCAGCGGCTCCAGCGAGACCACACTGCCCTTGTCGGCGGCGTCCTTGAGGGCCAGCGAACCCGCCATCTGGAAGGCTGCGTCGGAGGAATCGACGCTGTGCGCCTTGCCGTCGACCAGCGTCACCCGGAGGTCGACCAGGGGGAAGCCGGACCCCAGACCGCGCTCCATCTGCGCTCGGACGCCCTTCTCCACGCTGGGGATGAACTGGTGCGGTACCGCGCCGCCGACCACCTTGTCCAGGAATTCGAAGCCGGTTCCCCGGAGCATTGGTTCCACTTCGATGTCGCACACCGCGTATTGGCCGTGCCCCCCCGATTGCTTGACGTGGCGCCCATGACCCTTCGCGGGGCCGCTGAAGGTCTCCCGCAGCGGCACCATCACCGGTTCGATGTCCACCTCGGCGCCCCCGGCCCGTAGCCGGGAGAGGACGACGTCGGCATGTGCCTCACCCATGCACCACAGCACCATCTGATGGGTCTCGGCATTGCGCTCCAGCCGAAGCGTGGGATCTGCGGCGACCAGACGGCCCAACCCGCGGGCCAACGCGTCCTCGTCGCTGCGGCTGCGGCCCACCACCGCTACCGGCAGCAACGGTTCCGGCATCGTCCAGGTCGCCACGAGCAACGGGTCATCGGGCGCCGAGAGGGTGTCCCCGGTCTCCGCGGAGACCACCTTGGTCACTGCGCAGAGATCACCGGCCAGGCAGTGGGGTACCTCGCTGAGCAGGCCGCCCAGCGGGGTGTAGATGTGCGCCACCCGCTCGTCGGCATCGTGGTCGGCGTGTCCCCGATCGGCCAGCCCGTGCCCGGAGACGTGCACGGGCCGATCCGGATGCAATGTTCCGGAGAACACCCGCACGAGTGACACCCGGCCCTGATAGGGGTCGACGGTGGTGCGCACGACCTCCGCGACCAGCGGGGCGCCCGGGTGTACAGCCACCTCGGGATGTGTCGACCCGTCGGGACGGGTCACCGCGGGAGGGGGGCGTTCACCGGGAGGGGGAAAGGCACCGACGAGTACTTCGAGCAGTTCCGCGAGCCCTACCCTGGTATGGGCGCAAGCGGGGATCACCGGGTGGAACGAACCGCGGGTGACCGCGGTTTCCAAATCGTCGATCAGCAGATCGACGTCGAGGTCTTCGCCACCGAGGTAGCGGTCCATGAGGGATTCGTCCTCGCTCTCGGCGATGATGCCCTCGATGAGCTCACTGCGAGCGATGGTGAACTCGTCGTCGTCCACCGCGTCGCGGTCACCTTCGGTGGGCGGGTATCCCTCCCTGTAGTCGAAGAGCCGCTCCGACAGAAGGCCCACCAAGCCGGTCACCACGCCGTCGGCTCCGCGCACCGGGAGATAGAGCGGGAGTACACCTTGACCGAAGGCGGCCTGACAGGCGGCGATCTCGCCGTCCAGATCGGCCCGGGGATGATCCAGCCGGCTCACCACCACCGCCCGGGGCATCCCCACCGCCGCGCACTCCTGCCACAGCGAGATCGTGGCGGGATCGATACCCTCCCCGGCGGACACTACGAACAGTGCGGCGTCAGCCGCGCGCAGCCCCGCCCGCAACTCGCCGACGAAATCGGCATAGCCCGGGGTGTCCACCAGGTTGATCTTGATACCGGCGTGCTGAAGTGGTGCGATCGCCAATGTCACCGACCGTTGCTGGCGCACTGCCGCTGGGTCGTGGTCGCATACCGTGTTGCCGTCGGCGACCGTGCCGGCGCGGCTGATCACCCCTGTCGCCGCCAACAGCGCTTCCACGAGCGTTGTCTTCCCCGCCCCGGACGGCCCCACCAGGGCCACGTTACGTACCCGGGACGGGGCCTGTGCCGCCACCGCGGATTCGGGGCGCTCACCGTTGCCTTTCGTGCTCATGACACCACCCTTGACCGTGTGAGATAGTGTGGTCGATCTCACACCGACGGGCCGATGGTGGCAACCCCCTGCCACCTTTCCTCCGACGTCCTCGGCTACCTCGACGTACGATCGGTTGGGCATTGCCACCGCTGGCGTGAGGAGCGAACCACCGTGCCTCCCGAGAACATGCCCATCCCGATCACCGAGCATCAGATCGGCACCGCACGGGTCAAACGCGGGATGGCCGAGATGCTCAAGGGTGGTGTGATCATGGATGTGGTCACCCCCGACCAGGCCCGGATCGCCGAGGACGCAGGCGCTGTCGCGGTGATGGCTCTGGAGCGCGTGCCCGCCGACATCCGTTCTCAGGGTGGCGTCGCCCGGATGAGCGATCCGGACATGATCGCCGGGATCATGGAAGCGGTGTCGATCCCGGTGATGGCCAAGGCCCGCATCGGGCACTTCGCCGAGGCGCAGGTGCTGCAAGCGATCGGCGTGGACTACATCGACGAGTCCGAGGTGCTCACCCCGGCCGATGAGGCTCATCACATTGACAAGTTCAGCTTCACCGTGCCCTTCGTGTGCGGCGCCACCAACCTCGGTGAGGCGTTGCGCCGGATCTCCGAGGGCGCCGCCATGATCCGGTCCAAGGGTGAGGCTGGGACGGGCAACGTCGTCGAGGCGACTCGGCACATGCGCTCGATCCGGGCTGCCATCCGCTCCCTGGCAGCGATGCAAGCCGAGGAGCTGTATGCGGCCGCCAAGGAGCTGGGTGCCCCCGTCGAGCTGGTCCGGGAGGTCGCCGCAGCCGGTGAGCTGCCCGTCGTGCTGTTCACCGCCGGCGGTATCGCCACTCCTGCGGACGCCGCGATGATGATGCAACTCGGCGCCGAGGGCCTGTTCGTCGGCTCGGGCATCTTCAAGTCCGGTGACCCCGCCAAGCGGGCCGAAGCGATCGTCAAGGCCACCACCTTCCACGACGACCCGGAGATGGTCGCAAAAGTGTCCCGGGGGTTGGGGGAAGCGATGGTGGGGATCAATCTCAGCGATCTGCCCGATGAGCAACGGCTGTCCCAACGCGGCTGGTGACTGATCAGGGGGGTACGCCGCAGGCTCGTGCCCTGTTGCTGGCGGGGAGGGCGGGGAGCTCGCTCCGTACCATCGGACCGGAGGGCGGGGCCTCCCGCCGATCCCGGATCAGCCGCGACACCGTTCTGGTGCACGCGGATCTGCACAATCACACGCTGCTCTCCGATGGCGAAGGCGATCCGGAAGCGGCGTTCCCCTCGATGCGCGACGCCGGCCTGGACGTCGCTGCACTGACCGATCACGCGATCCGCGGAGCCACGCTGGAGGGCACAGGTCGCGGTAGCACACCGTGGATCGGGTTGGATCGTGCCGCCTGGCGACGCACCGGGCAACTCGCCGACACCCACGACTGGCCCGGCGAATTCACTGCGATCCGTGGTTTCGAGTGGTCACACCCGCATTTAGGGCATGTCAATACCTGGTTCACCGATGACTTCATCGACGTCACCACGCACGGGGCGATGCCCGAGCTGTACGCCTGGCTGACCACAGCCGATGGCCGCAACGGTGCTCGTGTTCCTGCTGGACTCGCGGGTTTCAATCACCCCGGCCGGGAAGATGGGCGGTTCGCCGGCTTCCGCTACGACGCCGGAACCGCTGGGCAGCTGGTCAGCCTGGAGATGTTCAACCGTACCGACGACTACCTGTTCGAGGGCGTTGCCGAGGGCGCGGTGTCCCCGTTGGTGGACTGCCTCAACGCTGGCTGGCGGCCGGGGTTGCTCGGGGTCACCGACGAGCACGGCGCGAACTGGGGCTTCCCGGAGGGGCGGGGTCGAGGTGGGCTCTGGGTCACCGAACTCAGCAGGGCCGGGGTCGCCGAGGCGATGCGGGCGCGGCGATTCTTCGCCACCCGGGTGGCCGGGCTGCGCTTGGACGCCACCGCCGGCGGCGTGCGGATGGGCTCGGTGTTGCGACATCGGCGTGGCCCGGTTTACTTCGTCCTCGACCTGGACCGGGGGCACTCCTGGATCGACCGAGTACTGCAGGTGCAGGTACTGCGGCCGGCCACGCCGGCACCTGCGGTAGCCGATGTGATCGAGGTGCGCTGCGGTGACGTCGCCCGTTTCACGGTGCCGCTGGACATCGACGACGGCACCTGGACGGTCCTGCGGATAGCCGACCCCGCTGCCCCCAACGGCAACCCAGGTCCGCCAGGCCACCCGGCGAACAACCACGCCCTCGCCTATACCAGCCCCTGGTTCCTCGAACCCCCGTAACGACGAGCCGGACCGGGATTCGGAGCCGAATGGTGGTCTACGGGGTGCTCGAAACCGCCATTAGGCTCCGAATGGCGCCCGGCGGGGTGGCTGTGAACAGCGGTCTACGCTCGGCGGGTGTCCGAGTGCCGCCCTCTCGTCGGTGTGCTGGCGCTGCAGGGGGATGTCCGCGAGCATCTGCGTGCATTGGCCGGATGCGGATTGCGCGCCACGATGGTGCGCCGCGTCGAGGAGCTCGCGAAGGTGGACGCCCTGGTACTGCCCGGAGGGGAATCCACCACCATGAGCCGTCTACTGGTCGCCTTCGACCTGCTGGAACCCCTGCGTGCCCGGCTGGCCGGTGGCATGCCCGTTTATGGGTCGTGCGCGGGCATGATCCTGCTGAGTCGTGCGGTGCTCGATGGCCGACCGGACCAGCGACAACTCGCCGCGTTGGATGCGGTGGTGCGCCGCAATGCCTTCGGTAGGCAGGCGGACTCCTTTGAGGTCGACCTGGACTTCGCGGACATACCCGGTGGCGCGCTGCGGGCGGTCTTCATCCGCGCCCCGTGGGTGGAGCAGGCCGGATCGGAGGTCGAGGTGCTGGCCCGAGTGCCCGACGTACCGTCCTCCGGGAGCGCCGCCGGTAGGATCGTTGCGGTCCGGCAGGGCGCCGTGCTGGCCACGGCGTTTCATCCGGAGCTGACCGGCGACCAGCGCGTTCATCAGATGTTCTGCGAGATGGTCCGACAATCGGTTGTCGACTGTCGATGAGGCACCGCAGGCGTGCGGGGCGGGTGACACTGGCAAGCGAGCAAGAGGAGCGACGTAGGTATGAGCGGCCACTCGAAATGGGCGACCACCAAACACAAGAAGGCCGTAGTCGACGCAAAACGCGGCAAGCTCTTCGCGAAGCTGATCAAAAACATCGAGGTGGCAGCCCGCACCGGAGGGGGAGATCCCGACGGCAACCCGACGCTGTACGACGCGATCCAGAAGGCACGCAAGAGTTCGGTACCCACCGACAACATCGACCGGGCGGTCAAGCGCGGTTCCGGCGCCGATGCCGGCGGTGCCGATTATCAGACGATCATGTACGAGGGGTACGGCCCCGGCGGGGTGGCTCTGCTCGTCGAGTGCCTCACTGACAACCGCAACCGGGCCGCCTCGGAGGTTCGCACCGCGATGACCCGCAACGGGGGCACCATGGCCGACCCCGGCTCGGTGTCATTCCTGTTCAGCCGCAAGGGCGTGGTGATCGTGCCGCACCAGGCCGGGTCCGAGGACGAGGTACTGGCCGCGGTGCTCGATGCGGGTGCCGAGGAGGTCAACGACCTGGGCGAGTCCTTCGAGGTGGTCGCCGAGGCGACCGACCTCGTGGCGGTGCGCACCGCGCTGCAGCGCGCCGGTATCGACTACGACTCCGCCGAGGCGAGTTTTGTGCCCTCGGCGAGCACTCCGCTGGACGCCGACACCGCGCGCAAGGTGTTCAAGCTGATCGACGCCTTGGAGGACTGTGACGACGTGCAGAACGTCTACGCCAACTGCGATATCCCCGACGACGTGTTGGTCGAAGTCAGCTAAGACTCGATCGCCGTGCTCAGCTAAGGTTCGAACGGGTGTTCGCTGAGGGCGAGGAGGTGCTGGTGCGGGTGCTGGGTGTGGACCCGGGGCTCACCCGCTGCGGGCTCGGCGTGGTCGACGGTGGCTCCGGGCGGGCGGTCAGCTGCGTGGCGGTCGATGTCGTGCGCACCCCACCGGACGCGGACCTCGGCGCGCGCCTGGCCGCGGTGGCCGATGTCGTGGAGCGTTGGGTGGCTGAGCACCGTCCCGATGTCGTCGCGGTGGAGCGGGTGTTCAGCCAGCACAACGTGCGCACCGCGATGGGGACCGCTCAGGTGAGCGGCGTCGTGGTGCTGGTCGCCACTCGCCGCGGGTTGCCGGTGGTGTTCCACACCCCCAGCGAGGTCAAGGCCGCGGTCACCGGGTCCGGCCGGGCCGGCAAGGAGCAGGTGACCACCATGATCACTCGACTGCTCGCGTTACCGGTCAAGCCACGACCGGCCGACGCGGCGGATGCGCTGGCGCTGGCGATCTGCCACCTCTGGCGGGCCCCGATGACGGCGCGGCTGGCCCAGGCGCAGGCCCGGTCAGCACAGCTGGCGCGAACCCACCGTGCTCGGCTGGCCGCTGCGGCTCGCAGGGCTGGACGGGTGCCGTGATCTCCTCAGTGCGGGGCGAGGTGCTCTCCGTAGGGCTGGACCACGCTGTGGTCGAGGTCGGGGGAGTCGGACTGGCCGTGCACGCTGTTCCCGCGACCCTGGCCACCCTGCGGCGTGGTGAACAGGCCCGCCTCGCCACATCGCTGGTGGTGCGCGAGGATTCGCTGACGCTCTACGGCTTCGCCGACGGGGCGGCCCGTGAGCTGTTCGTGCTGCTGCAGACCGTCTCCGGGGTGGGTCCGCGGCTCGCGCTGGCCATGCTTGCCGTGTTGGAGCCGGATACGTTGCGCACCGCACTGAGCGGGGGAGATCTCAGCGTGCTCACCCGGGTGCCCGGTATCGGGCGCAAGGGTGCGGAGCGACTCGTTGTGGAACTACGGGACAAGGTCGGGACCCGTCCGTCCCCGGCCGCGGCGGTTGCGGGCGGCGGTGGGCCGGTGCGCACCCAGGTGGCCGAAGCGCTGATCGGGCTCGGATTCCCCGCCCGGCAGGCCGAACAAGCCGTGGAGGCGGTACTCGCCGACGCCGACGGGGAATCCACCGACACCCGTGACACGTCGACGGTGTTGCGCGGCGCGCTGACTCGACTCGGGCGTAATCGGTGACCACGCAGGGCCCGCTCTCCACCGCGGTGGACCCCGCGGATGTCGAGCTGGAGACCACCCTGCGACCGCGCCGACTGCCCGAGTTCATCGGGCAGGCCCGAGTCCGCGAGCAACTGGAACTGGTACTGGAAGGCGCCCGGCGGCGTGGCGCCGCGCCGGACCACGTGCTGCTGTCCGGCCCTCCGGGACTGGGCAAGACGAGCCTCGCGATGATCATTGCCGCGGAGCTGGGCAGCGCGATCCGGATCACCTCGGGGCCGGCCCTGGAGCGCGCCGGGGACCTCGCGGCCATGCTGTCCAACCTCGTCGAGGGGGACGTGCTGTTCATCGACGAGATCCACCGGGTGGCCCGGCCGGCCGAGGAGATGCTCTATCTCGCGATGGAGGACTTCCGGGTCGACGTCGTGGTCGGCAAGGGTCCCGGGGCTACCTCGATCCCGCTGGAGATCTCCCCGTTCACCCTGGTCGGGGCCACCACCCGGTCCGGCGCGCTGACCAGTCCGCTGCGTGACCGGTTCGGCTTCACCGCGCATATGGAGTTCTACGAACCCAGCGAACTGGAGCTGGTGCTGCGCCGGTCGGCGGCCATCCTCGGGGTGGACCTGCATCCTGACGGTGGCGCCGAGATCGCTGCCCGATCCCGGGGCACCCCTCGGATCGCCAACCGGCTGCTGCGCCGGGTTCGGGACTACGCAGAGGTCCGAGCCGATGGCACGATTACTTTGGAGGTGGCCCGTGCCGGTCTGACCGTCTACGACGTCGACGAGCTGGGGTTGGACCGGTTGGATCGTGCGGTGCTCACCACGCTGGTGCGCTCCTTCGGCGGCGGGCCGGTGGGGGTGTCCACCATCGCCGTCGCGGTGGGGGAGGAGCCGGCCACGGTGGAGGAGGTGTGCGAGCCCTTCCTGGTTCGCGCCGGCATGCTGGCTCGTACTCCGCGCGGTCGGGTGGCCACCGCCGCGGCGTGGCGACACCTGCGGCTGACCCCACCGCCCGATGCCGCCGGGGACTCCGCGCCGACATTGTTCGAAAGCTGACCTGGCACAATTTGAGTAAGCGATGCTGATGTGATCGGAGAACCATGGATCCCTTGTTTCTGCCCCTTCTGCTGATCGCCGCGCTGGCACTCCCGCTGATCCTCGGCTCGCGTCGACAGAAGCGGATGATGGCCGAGGCTCATCGGCTGCAGTCCTCGCTGGTCGTGGGGGACCGGGTGCTCACCACCTCGGGTCTGCAGGCGACCGTGGTCAGTACCACGCATGAGGACAGCGTCGAGCTCGAGATCGCGCCGAGCGTGCGTACCACCTGGTTGCGAGCGGCGATCCGGGAGAAGATCTCCGACGATGTCGATGCCGCCGAGGACGATCGGCCCGACGATGCTTCGGCGCAGTTGGCGCCTTCTCTGGAGGACACGGCACGCACTGACCGGGCCTGAGCCGCAGCCGGGCGGGTACGCTGCGCAGCCGATCCCCCACGATCTGCGCCGATGACAGCACTGGCACAGTGGGGACACACCGCAGGTTGCCGGACCTGGCGCCTGGCGTAGTTGGCCGTGAATGAGGAGAACCACTCACCGTGGCACCACCGGAGGGGCATGTCCGCCCCTGGCGCAACCTGACGATCTTCGCCGGAATCGCCGCTCTGCTGTACTCCCTGGTCTTCTTCACCGGTGGCGGGGATCCGACGCCCAAACTGGGCATCGACCTGCAAGGCGGCACCCGGGTGACGCTGACCGCGCGCACCGTCGACGGTCAGGAACCTCCCCAGGAATCCCTTGAGCAGGCTCGCCAGATCATCGAGGAACGGGTCAACGGCATCGGCGTCGGCGGTGCGGAGGTCATTCTCGACGGCACGAATCTGATCATCACAGTGCCCGGCGAGAACGGCGACCAGGCTCGCACGCTTGGGCAAACCGCCAAGCTGTACTTCCGGCCGGTGAGCGCCCAGCAGGCTGCTGGACCGCCACTCCAGGCAACCCCCACGACACCGGTACCGGAAGGGGGTGGCCCGGCCCCTTCTGAAGTCCCCTCGGCCCCGACCACTCCCGAGACCCCTGTCCCCGAGCCGTCACCGGTTCCCGAGGGTGCACCCGTCCCGGTCGCTCCGCAGTTGGCCCAACCGCCTCCGGGCGAGCCCACCCCGTCTGCCCCTGCGCCGCCCCCCCCGGCCCCGACAGCTCCGCCGCCTCCGGTGGGCGAGGCCCCACAGGCTCCGGCCGATCCGCAGGTGGCCGAGCAGATCCAGCAGGCCCGTGCCCTGTTGCAGAGCCAGGACCCGACCGTGCAGCAACAGGCGCTGGCCGTCCTTGACTGCGCGCTGCCCCACCCGCTGCGCGGCAATGACGATCCGAACCTGCCGTTGGTCACCTGTAATCAGGACGGCACCGCAAAGTACTTGCTGGGACCGGCCTTCATGTCCGGCGAGCAGATCGCCGACGCCTCGGCGGGACCGAGCACGACAGGCGCGGGCTATGAGGTGAGTCTGGATTTCGATCGCGAGGGTGAGGACATCTGGGGACAGTTCACCGCGCGCAATGTCGGCGAACAGGCGGCCATCGTGCTCGACAGCGAGGTCGTCTCGGCCCCGCAGATCCAGGGGGCGGTTCCCCCTGGGCAGCAGACCCAGATCACCGGGCAGTTCACCCAGGCCGAGGCGCAGGACCTCGCCAATGTGCTCAAGTACGGTGCGCTGCCGCTGTCGTTCGAGGCTTCGGAGTCCGAGACGGTCTCGGCCACCCTGGGTCTCGCGTCGCTGCGTGCCGGCCTGCTCGCCGGAGCCATCGGGCTGGCCGTGGTGTTCGTCTACTGCCTCTTCTATTACCGGGTTCTGGGGGTGCTGACGATCCTGTCCCTGGTGCTGTCGGGGGTGATCGTCTATGCCGTGCTGGTGCTGCTCGGTCGATGGATCGGATTCACCCTCGACCTGGCCGGTGTCGCAGGCTTCATCGTGGCCATCGGCATCACCGCGGACTCGTTCGTGATCTTTTTCGAGCGTCTCAAGGACGAGATCAGAGATGGTCGAACGTTCCGGTCAGCGGTTCCCCGTGCCTGGGTCCGGGCACGGCGCACGATCTTGTCGGCGGACGCGGTCAGTTTCCTGGCCGCAGCGGTGCTGTACCTTCTTGCCGTCGGACAGGTCAGGGGGTTCGCCTTCACCCTCGGTATGTCGACCGTCCTGGACCTGTTGGTGGTCTTCCTGGTGACGCATCCCCTGGTGGCGATGGCAGCGAAGTCCCGTGTGCTGTCCCGGCCGGGGCTGTCCGGGCTGGGAGCCGCGCAGCGGGTAGGAGCGCAGGGCCGGTCGGAGTTGGCGACAGCGGGGAAGGGTGCCTGACATGGCAGCAACGCTGCAGCGGCTCTACACCGGGACCGGTGCGTTCGACATCGTCGGGCGGCGGCGGTTGTGGTATCTGCTCACCGGGGCGCTCGTCGCGGTATGCCTCGCTTCGATCATGCTGCGGGGGTTCAACCTCGGCATCGATTTCGAGGGTGGCACCCGGGTCCAGCTGCCGGCGGTGGGGGCGAACGGCCCGATCACCACCGAGCAGGTGAAGCAGGTCTTCAGCACGGCGGTGGGTCAGCCGTCGGCGTCGGTGCAAACTGTTGGCACGGGGGCGGCGGCGAACATCCTCCTCCGTTCTGACACGTTGGACGTGGGGACCACTTTCGCGTTGAAGGATGCTCTGTACGAGCAGCTGCAACCGCTCGGCACCGACGGCAGACCCAACGCACAGACGATCAGCGACAGTGCGGTGAGCGCCACCTGGGGCGGGGAGATCAGTAAAAAAGCGCTGATCGCGCTGCTGGTGTTCCTCGCCCTGGTGACCGCGTTCCTTGCGCTGTACTTCGAACCGCGGATGGCGCTGGCGGCTCTCGTCGCCCTCATCCACGACGTACTGGTGACCGCGGGCATCTACTCGCTGGTCGGCTTCGAGGTGACTCCCGCCTCGGTCATCGGTCTGCTGACCATTCTGGGTTTCTCGCTGTATGACACGGTCGTCGTGTTCGACAAAGTGCAGGAGAACACTCGCGGGCTGCTGGGGCTGACCCGACGAACCTATGGCGAGGCGGCCAACCTGGCGGTCAACCAGACCCTGATGCGTTCGATCAACACCTCGCTGATCGCGGTGCTCCCCGTGGTCGGCCTGTTGGTGGTCGGGGTCGGCCTGCTGGGTGTCGGTACGCTCAAGGACCTCGCCCTCGTTCAGCTGGTCGGCATCCTGGCCGGGGCGGTGTCCTCGATCTTCTTGGCGACCCCCCTTCTGGTGGATCTCACGATGCGCAAGCCCAGCTATCAGCAGCAGGCTGATCGCGTCGCCCAGCGCCGGGAGAAGCTGGCCGCGAAGGCTACTGACGCCGAGACCCCGGCGGAGCGATCCTCGTCTGTCGCTGCCGGTTCTCGTCGCGAGGAGTCGGTAGCCGCCGCGACAGGTGTACCGATCAGGGTCGGCAAGTCCGCGGCGGGAGGACGGCCGCGTGGACGCCCTGCCGGCAAGGGGAGCAGACCGTCGGGCAAAGCCGGCAGATCCTCGGGGCACAAGCCGCACTGAGAGATTTCTTCACTGCATGTAATCATTTCATCACAATCGGCCGTAATTCAGTGATGATTTGTTAGTCGTTACCGCAAGATCCTTGCTTGGCGGCCCGTTTGGTAGCACGCTCTGTAGTGAGGCGGGGCCGGTGGATACCCGGAGACACTCGTGAGGGGGCACGGCGTGTCGCAGCAGGGAGGAGCAGGTTATGACGGGCTGGGCCGTTCCGGGTTTCGTACGCGTCCGGCAGGTGCGCGCTGACGCGGTGGGGCGGCGCTTTGTTGCTCGCCACCGCATGACCCGCAGGGTCGTGTCGATCACCTACCTGTCCGAGGAGTTCCTGACCGATCGGGAGTTCCGGACCCGGTTCAGGGCCGAATCCGCCCGGCTCGCGGAGGTCCGGGACGCTCGAGTGGTGCGGTTGCGCCAGTACGTGGAGGGTGGCGATGGTGTCGCCGTCCTCGCCGATCACGTGAATGGGTCTCCGCTTCGAGCGCTGCTCCTGGAGGAAGGCGCCATGTCAGCCGACGCGGCGGTGGTGGTGTTCAGGGACACCCTGCGCGGGCTGGCGGCGAGCCATGCCAGGGGAGTGGCACACGGCGACCTCAAGCCCGAGGGCGTGCTCCTGACGCGCACCGGGCGCGTCCGGCTGATCGACTTCGGGCTTTTCCTCCGCGATGCTCGGCGAATGCTCGCCTGGTCGACACCGTTCTACCTGGCCCCCGAACAGTGGCGTGGCGGACCCGCCACCCCGGCGGGAGATCTGTACGCCGCCACCGCGGTCTTCTTCGAGTGCCTGCTCGGCGCGCCGCCCTTCCATGCCGACAGCTCTTCTGTGCTCGGAGCGTTGCACGAACACGGTGCTGCTCCGCTCGAGGCGGTACCCGGACTCCTCCGCCATCTGGTGGCGCTGGGTCTGGCCAAGGATCCGGCCAATCGACCGAGCGCGCGTCGCTTGCTCATTCATCTCGAGGATGCCGCACGCCACGGTCTCGGCACCGGCTGGGAACGACGCGGGCGGCGCGAGTTGACCAGACTGCTGACTGCCCCCTCACCACTTCCTCACCTGTCCGCGGCGGCCGGCTCGAGCGATTCCACGGGCCGAATGCTGCGTCAGCCGGTCGGCCTCGCCGCGGCGTTGGGCAGCGCACTCGTCGTGGCTACCGGGCTGTCCAGCCCTTCGTTGCCCCCCGTCCCGGATTCCCGAGGACCAGCCGGCGGAACTGATCTACCAGCGGACCCGCCGGTGCAGGGCATGCCGGTGCGCCTCGACCCCCGCAGTTCACCAGGAGAGGGGTCAGGCGCTGACGAGCCGGTGTCGGGCTCTCAGTCCGGCCCGATGGTCGAGCCCACCGGCTCGGCCATCGCGAGCGCCGCGCAGCGGGAAACGATGGCGAATTCGGCATCCGGCTCCAGTTCGGAACCCCATCAGCTCGCTCTCACTCCCGAGAAGGTTCCCCCCGAGGCGTCGACTACGCATGCACCGGCGAGTCCGACTCCCACAACGACATCGGCAGAGCCGACAGCGGTGGCCCAGACGATGTCTGCACCGCCGACCCACCCCAAGCCACCTTCAGAGAGCGAAGAAGACCCCGATCCGGGAACGTCCCCGACACCGGAGGAGCCAGCGCCCTGGACAACGGAGGATCCGTTCGGGGAGGAATGGAGCTGGCTTCCGCCGTCGACGCCGGAATGGCCGACGGGGTACGAGGAGGATGAGGGTTGCCTCCCCGAGGACGCCCACTGGTGAACCTTCCGCGAGCGGATGACCCGGCTCGGCCATGAGCGATCTGTGGACTCTGCTTGCGCCCCTGGTCCGCGAGATCCCCGATTTTCCGGAACCCGGGGTGCTCTTTCGGGATCTCGCTCCCGCGTTCGCTGACGCGACTGTTTTCCGCGCCCTGGTCGACGCGTTGATCGAGCCGATGTCGGAAGTCGATGTGGTCATCGGAGTGGAGGCCCGCGGCTTCTTACTCGGGGCCGCTGCGGGCTATGCGCTGGGTGCGGGTGTGGTCGGAGTCCGCAAGCCGGGCAAGCTTCCGGTGGTCGCGGATCGCGAATCCTACGCCCTGGAGTACGGTAGTGCCTCTCTGGAGTTGGCCGATGGCGTACTGTGTGCCGGCCAGCAGATCTTGGTCGTCGACGATGTCATGGCCACGGGTGGCACGGTAGCGGCGACCTGCGCCTTGGTGGAGCGAGCCGGGGCTGTGGTCAGGGGGATCGCGGTGGTGCTGGAGATCGCTTCGTTGCGCGGTCGGGAGCGGTTGGCCGCTCGTCCGGTGCACACTCTGCTGAGGGTCTAACCGAATGGGGCCGCTCGGGTTGCCGGACTATTCAGGTCCAGAGGGTGGCGCGGCGGTACGCTGAACACTTCGGTCATTACAGGGTGGGAGGGTGTGGTTGAGTCAGGACCTGCAGCAGGTGGCTGTGCCGCCGGTGGATCTCGATGCGACGGAGATCCGAGGGCCGTCGGCGACCCGCCGGGTCCGGGCGCGGCTCGCGCGGCGGATCACTGCACAGCGACCTGGCCCTGTCAAGCAGGTGCTTGAACCGCTCGTCGCGGTCCACCGTGAGTTGCATCCCAAGGCTGACCTCGCGTTACTGCAACGTGCCTATGACATTGCCGAGGACAAGCATTCCCATCAGCAACGCAAATCCGGTGATCCCTACATCACCCATCCCCTAGCGGTCTCGACGATCCTGGGTGAGTTGGGGATGGACACCACCACGCTGGTGGCCGCGCTGCTGCACGACACCGTCGAGGACACCGACTACTCCCTGCCCCGGTTGACCGAGGATTTCGGTGACGAGGTCGCGCACCTCGTCGACGGCGTCACCAAGCTCGACAAGGTGCAGCTCGGTGCCGCAGCCGAGGCCGAGACCATCCGCAAGATGGTTATTGCGATGGCGCGCGATCCGCGGGTGTTGGTGATCAAGCTGGCGGACCGGTTGCACAACATGCGCACGATGCGCTTCCTGCCGCCGGAGAAGCAGGCCCGCAAGGCCAAGGAGACCCTCGAGGTACTCGCTCCGCTGGCCCATCGCCTCGGCATGGCCACCATCAAATGGGAGCTGGAGGATCTCTCCTTCGCCATCCTGCACCCGAAGAAGTACGACGAGATCGTCCGCTTGGTGGCCAATCGGGCCCCTTCGCGGGACACCTACCTGCGGGTGGTGATCGAGGAGGTGTCGGCGCAGCTGGCCGGCTCCCGGATCACCGCCACCGTCGAAGGAAGACCCAAGCACTACTACTCAATCTATCAGAAGATGATCGTGCGTGGCCGCGATTTCGACGATATCCATGATCTGGTCGGGGTGCGCATCCTCGTCGAGGACGTGCGTGACTGCTACGCCGCGGTCGGGGTGGTGCACTCGGTGTGGCAGCCCATGCCCGGCCGGTTCAAGGATTACGTCGCGCAGCCCCGGTTCGGGGTCTACCAGTCGTTGCACACCACCGTGATCGGGCCCGACGGCAAGCCGCTGGAGGTGCAGATCCGGACGCGGGAAATGCACCGCACCGCTGAGTACGGTATCGCCGCGCACTGGCGGTACAAGGAGACCCGCGGCACGCACAACGGAGCTGTGGACGTCGACGAGATGGCCTGGATGCGCCAACTCCTGGACTGGCAGCGCGAGGCTGCCGATCCCGGGGAGTTCCTCGATGCCCTGCGCTACGATCTGGCTACCCGCGAGATCTTCGTCTTCACCCCGAAGGGGGAAGTGATCACGCTACCGACCGGATGTACCCCGGTGGACTTCGCCTACGCGGTGCATACCGAGGTCGGCAACCGCTGTATCGGCGCGCGGGTCAACGGCCGGCTCGTCGCGCTGGAGCGGGAGCTGGAGAACGGCGAGGTCGTCGAGATCTTCACCTCGAAGGCCGAGGGCGCCGGCCCCAGCCGGGACTGGCTGTCCTTCGTCGCGTCGCCCCGGGCCCGTGCCAAGATCAAGCAGTGGTTCGCCAAGGAACGTCGCGAGGAGGCGATCGAGCTCGGCAAGGACGCCATCGCGAAGGAACTGCGCCGGGTCGGCCTGCCGGTGCAGCGGCTCGTCTCGGCCGAATCGATGGTCGCGGTGTCCCGCGAGCTGCGCTATCCCGATGTCAGTGCCCTGTATGCCGCTGTGGGCGAGCACCATGCCTCAGCGCGCCACGTGGTGCAGCGCCTGGTCGCGCTGCTCGGCGGTGAGGAGGGCGCGGAGGAGGTTTTGGCCGAGCGCGCCACTCCGTCCACGGTCCAGCGCCGGCGCACAACCGGTGACTCCGGAGTGCTGGTGCACGGCCTCGGCGACGTCTATGTCAAACTGGCCCGCTGCTGCACGCCCGTCCCCGGTGACGAGACCCTGGGGTTCGTCACCCGCGGCGGCGGGGTGAGCGTGCACCGGGTCGACTGCGCCAATGCCGATGCGTTGCTGGCCCAACCCGAACGACTGTGTGACGTGGAGTGGGCGCCGTCGTCCTCGTCGGTTTTCCTGGTGTCGATTCAAGTGGAGGCGCTGGACCGGCACCGGCTGCTGTCCGACGTCACCAAGGTGCTCGCGGACGAGCGGGTGAACATCCTGTCGGCATCGGTCACCACCTCACGCGATCGGGTAGCAGTGAGCCGATTCGCCTTCGAGATGGGCGATCCCAAGCACCTCGGCCACGTGCTCCGCGCGGTCCGCAACATCGAAGGCGTCTACGATGTCTACCGGGTCACTTCCTCCAACTGAATGGCTGGGGGTGCCGGAGGCCGGCTGGTCAGGCGGGGATGTCGACCGAGGTGATGGTGACCGGCTGGTTCGGTTTACCGCCACCGGGGGAGGGCTCCAGGGAACCGTCATCGCCTGCTCGGGCGATCTCGTCGATGACTTCCAGACCCGCCGGGGAGATGGTGGCGAAGACGGTGTAGCTGGGTGGCAACTGGGCATCGCCGTAGATCAGGAAGAACTGACTACCGCCACTGTTCGGCTGGCCGGTGTTGGCCATGGCGACGTATCCGCGTGCATAGGCCAGCTCCGGGAACACTTCGTCGGGGATGGTGTAGCCGGGCCCGCCACTGCCCTGGCCGGTGGGGTCGCCGCATTGCAGTACCTGCAGGCCGGGGCTGGTGACCAGCCGGTGGCAGGGCGTGTCGTTGTAGAAACCTTGTTGGGCGAGGCTGAGGAAGCTCTGCACGGTGCACGGAGCGAGCGCCCGGTCCAGGGTCAACTCGATGGCGCCCTCGGACGTCTGCAGGGTGGCCTGTTGGGTCCCCTGGGCGGGGGTGGCACCCCCTGGTGGTGGTGTCACCGGTTTGGCTGGTGGGGGGCTGAGCGGATACTGGCAGTCCACCGATGCCGGTAACGGTTCTGGCCGGGTGAGCGGTGGCGCGATCTCGGTGGGGATCGCCAGTGGCTCGCTGGTCGGCAGGGGCAGCGCCGACGGCTCAGGTTCAGCGCTGCTCTCCTCGCCGCTGCCGAGAAACCTGATCAGCACGACGAGCCCGACCGCGAGGACCACTCCCGCCACGGTGCCCAGCACTGCGAATGTCCGGCGGCGCTTGGCCCGCTTGGCGCGACGGGCGAGCTGGCGGTCGAGTTTACGCTTCGCGGCCTCGCGACGCTGCTCGTTGGTGGGCACCCGATACTCCTGTGGCTCGATAGTGATCGCCGCGAGTCTAGGTGGGCGGCCCATGAGCCGGATGTCGGCCTCCCCCGCGGGTGCTGGCTAGGCTGATGGTGCTCCCCGTCCCGAAACGGAAAGGATCGCCGTGCTCGTCGTAGGTTTTCCGACCGGCTCCTTCCAGGCGAACTGCTTTGTGCTCGCAGCCGAGGCGGGAGGCCCGTGCGTGGTGGTCGATCCGGGGGAGGGCGCGGAGCAGCCCTTGGCCGAACTGCTGCGCGAACACCGACTGGCCCCGGTGGCGGTGCTGCTCACGCACGGACATTTCGACCACATCTTCGCCGTGACCCCGGTCTGCGACGGCAACGACATCCCCGCCTGGATCCATCCCGAGGATCGGGTGTTGCTCTCCGACCCGATGCGCGGACTGTCCACCGAAGCGCGGCAATTCTTCGGTGGCCGAGTCGAGTTGCGCGAGCCCCGCGAGGTACGCACCCTCGACGACGGGACCTGCCTGGAGCTGGCCGGACTGACCCTCACGGTGGATCACACTCCCGGCCATACCCGCGGCTCGGTGACCTTCCGGTCGGCGACCGAGCAGGAACAGGGCCTGCTGGCCTCCGGTGACACTTTGTTCGCCGGCTCCATCGGCCGGACCGATTTCCCGGGTGGGGACCACGAGCAGCTCCTCGCCTCGCTGCGGGACAAGATTCTCGTACTCGACGACGAAACCGTCGTGCTGCCCGGTCACGGCCCCACCACGACCGTCGGCCGTGAGCGCGTCAGCAACCCTTTCCTGCATGGCTTGACTGATTCCCGCACACCCCGAGGCTTATGACCTAGTTCAGGACGGTCGCCGGTCCGGAGTGGGTGAGCTCGTGTTTGGTGATGTCGAGTTGGCGCCGCGAGTAGCGACGTAGATCGTCGAGCTGACGCGGATTGAGCCGGTCGCACACCCAGTCCCAGTGCAGCGATACCCACTCGCCAGGAACAAGATTGTTGACGAAGCTGCTGCCATCAACCGCTTGTCTCGCAGTTTCCGTGCGGGGTTCTCCCAACCCCAGGTGTCTGCCGTCCCAGGTGAGTGGCCGGCTGCGCAGCAGCACCTGGTCGCCGGCCACGGCGTCCACCTTCCCCCAGCGGATGCGGCAGCGGTCGAGGACTTCCAGGGCCTTGCCTGCGATCCGGTCCGTGCTGAGCAGACCCACCCACGGGTAGACGCCGAATACGTGGAAACTGTGATGTGGTACCCCGCCGGCGAGGGCGCCCTCGGCGAGCAGGCTGAACTGGCGACCGACGTGCTTGCGGAACCGCTCGTCCATCGAGTTTCCCAGCGCAGTGACCCCTACTCGGTCAAGGAGCGTATTGCCTACCCAGTACGCTTCCACGACTCGGTGATCGAGCGGGTCGGAGATGCCGGTCGCCCCTGCGATGAGTTCGAGATACGGCCAGGCGCCGTCGAATTGTCGTGCCAACGCCGCCAGCCCACGATCCATGGCACCCGTGGCGCCGTATTCCAGCAATTGTTGGCTGTCCGATGGGCCGCAATACCCCAGCTCGTTGGGAGGGAATGCGTAGCGTGCGAACAGCAACGCACCCTGCGGTCGTTCACCACTTCCGCCGTGATTACCGTGAGTCGAACGCACCGAAACCACCCCGAATCTTCGTTACACACAATTTTGCATTTTGCCAAGCTCTGAACGCTACTCGTGGTGGGGTATATAATCAAGGGATCGCGATTGGCTCCGCCGGCATCCGTCGGCGCCGGGCGAGGAGCATCAACGGGTAGTACTCCGCGCTTGGCCCGCACTGCTGAACTCCGGTCGGAGCGCTTCGCTGCGCGGGATCGGGAGAGCCGCTCCGTTCGCGGGTGTCCAGCCTGAGGCACTGGGTAATTCACGCCGAGCCTCTCGCGCCGCACCTGTCATACCTGTCATCTGCGGTACTCCGGAAGCCTTCCAGTCGCCGGCCACACTATGGAATGGTTCGATCCGGATCGAACGGCAATTCTCAGCGCTGCGTAGCGGGATTGATGTCCTCACGAAGAGCCACCAGAGCGGCGATCCCGGTGGTGATCGGGACGGCCGCGACGAGCCCGATGCTGCCGACCAGGGTGCGCACCACCTCCTGCGCGACGCTCTGTGCGGTGATCAGGGTGCCGAAGTTCTGCCCGGACACCGAGAAGGCCAGCAGCACCGGTAGTGCGGCACCGGCGTAGACCAACACCAGGGTGTTCACCGCCGAGGAGATGTGATCGCGCCCGATCCGCAGGGCGGCTCGGTAGAGCTCCCGGGCACCGAGGTCGGGGTTGGCTCGGCGCAGCTCCCATACCGCGCTGGTCTGGGTGACCGTGACGTCGTCGAGCACGCCCAGGGCACCGATGATCAATCCGGCGAGCAGCAACCCGCGGGCGTCGATCCCCTGGTCCAGCACCCCGATGAGGTTCGCGGTGTCGGCGTCCAGGCCGGTCAACCGAGTTGCTGCGGCGAACGCGGTGCCCAGCACACCGATCAACACGAGGCTGAGCAGGGTGCCCAGTACCGCCGTCGAGGTCCGGACGGAGAAGCCATGGGAGAGATACAGCACTCCGAACATGATCACGCTGGCCGCGAGTACTCCGGTGATCACCGGGTCTTCGCCGCTCAGGATCGCCGGGAACAGGTAGAGCACCATGACCAGGAAGCTGAAGCCGAGCGCGACCAGCGAGGCGAGTCCCCTCCACCGGCCCAGTAGCAGCACCGCGACGACGAACAGCGCCACGAGCCACAACATCGGGGCGCCCCGCTGGAAGTCGACGACCTGATAGGACAGTTCGTCACCGGGGTCACCACCGTTGTAGGCGAGCACGATCGCATCCCCCACGCTGAACTGCGGCGTACTCGGCTCGTCGGGAAGTACCTGCCGGATCGTGGTGCCTGCGGAGCTGGAGTCGGTGAGCCGCACGAGGAGCGCGATGCACCCGTTGCCCAGGCCGGCTTCGGTCGAACTACCCCTCGTGCAGGGAGCCGAGGCTGCCTCCAGGACCTCACCGTGCGCAGGTCGCTGGCCGAAGCCCAGATCGACGCCACTGGGTTGCGGCTGCTCGCCTCGCCAGGTCAGCCCTACCCCGACCAGGGTCGCCAGGGCGATGGGCACCAGCACGGCGGCCAGCAGCAGCTGAACCGACCGGGAAGACGGTCCCACCGGGCCATGACCAGGGCCCTGCTCAGACCCAGCAGGCTCGGCACCGGAGTGCCGGTGCCGGCCGGCCCGGTGGCCTGGTCGACGCATCAGCTAGGGGTTCCTCTCTAGTTCGAGTCCCATCGAAAAGATTTTTCTAGCGAATCGAACATGTGTTCGATACGCTGCGTCGGTGCGATGGGACAACCTGACACGGCCGGACCAGGATGCGCTATTCGGGGTGGACGATGTGGTGGCGCGAACGTTTGACACGCCCGATTTCTGCGGGATGACCTTCTATGAGGTGCGGGCCCGCTCCATCATCAACAAGGTGCCGAGTGCCTCCAGGGTGCCCTTCGACTGGACGCTCAACCCCTACCGGGGTTGCAGTCATGCGTGCAGATACTGCTTGTCAGGAGAAACCCAGATCCTCATGGCGGACGGGCGGAGGACGCCGCTGGCGGA
Organism: Pseudonocardiaceae bacterium; assembly: GCA_050700515.1. GTDB lineage: Bacteria > Actinomycetota > Actinomycetes > Mycobacteriales > Pseudonocardiaceae. Next base: position 2,264 of record JBOHHD010000329.1, on the reverse strand, counting down.
TGTGCGGGTTGGCGACGCGATCTACGGCACCGCAGGGAACGGCGGTGATCGGCGCTACGCGGCCACCGAAGTGCTGGCGCACTGGCGGACGATGAAACCTGCCCACCAGGTCACGCTCGCCGACGGTACGGAACTCGTGGCCAGTGGTGATCACCGGTTCCTCACCGACCTGGGGTGGAAACACGTGACGGGAGAAGGCCCTCGTCCGTACCTGATGATGGGTGACGAACTGGTGGGTACCGGGCGGTTCGCCACACCACCGGATGAGTCGGCCGACTATCGAAGGGGTTATCTCTGCGGCATGGTTCGCGGCGACGCGCGTGTTGCCCTGGGGTTGGTGGATCGCGAGGCGCTGCGCAGGGTCGGCCGCTATTTCGCGGATGTGGGGGTGCGTACCCGTGAGCTGGCGCTCCAGCCTGCCGGTGGCCCCTGGCGGGCCTCGGCGATGCGGGACCAGATGAGCGCCGGATTCGAGGCCGTCTCTGAGATCATCAGTTGGCCCAGCCATCCGGGTGCGGACTGGCACAAGGGGTTCCTTGCCGGGATCTTCGACGCCGAGGGGAGCTGGTCGGATGGCATTCTCCGGATCATTGATGCCGACTCCGAGATTACCGAGTCGGTGGTCTCCGGCCTGGCGCGTTTCGGATTCGCCTGTACCGTCGAGGACTCTGCTCGGCCGCACCGGCTGCGCAGCGTCCGGTTGCTCGGCGGCCTCGGTGAGCAGCTCCGCTTCTTCCACACCGTCGATCCGGCGATCAGCCGGAAGAGCTCGATCGTGGGATCGGCGGCTGATCACCGCTTGAGAGTGGTCGCGATCGAGGACCTCGGTGTGGAGTTGCCGATGTACGACATCACGACCGGAACCGGGGATTTCGTCGCGAACGGGGTGGTGTCCCACAACTGCTTCGCTCGGCGAACGCACGAGTACCTCGATCTTGACACCGGTCTCGACTTCGACTCCAAGATCGTGGTGAAGGTCAACGCGCCGGAGCTGCTGCGCAAGGAGCTCAAGTCTTCACGCTGGGCGCGAGAGCCCATCGCGATGGGCACCAATGTGGATCCCTACCAACGGGCCGAGGGGCGCTACCGCCTCATGCCCGGCATCCTCGAAGCTCTCCGTGACGCGCCCAATCCGTTCTCGATCCTCACCAAAGGCACCCTGGTACTGCGCGATCTGGAGTTGCTCCGTGAGGCCGCCGAGGTCACCGATGTCTCGGTCAATGTCTCGGTGGGATTCATTGACGAGACGCTCTGGCGGCAGGTCGAGCCCGGCACTCCCGCGCCCCGGATCCGGCTCAGGGTGTGTCGCACGCTCACCGATGCGGGCATCGGGTGTGGGGTGCTGATGGCGCCGATCCTGCCCTACCTGACCGACTCACCCAGCCAGCTCGAAGCGACGGTCCACGCGATCGCGGAGGCCGGTGCCCGCAGCGTCACCCCGATCGTGCTCCATCTGCGCCCCGGCGCACGGGAGTGGTATCTCGCCTGGTTGGAGCGCGAGTATCCCGAACTGGTGCCTCGTTATCACCAGCTGTACGGGCCGGGCTCCTACGCCCCTCAGGCATACCAGCGCACCATCGCCGCCCAGGTGGTACGCCTCGCTCAACGCTACGACGTCGGCTCCATGAGCTCGGTAAGTAGTTGATGCAGGTGGATTATGACAGCGGCTGCGACGCCGCTGGTCCGGACCCGAACTCCCGCTGGCGGCAGGCCACGCTTGCCTGAAGAAGTTCTCGTGGTTGAACCTGGCGCGGTCATGATCGGCATCGGCAAGGGGATAGAGCTGCGTCAATGCGGCGAACTGGATGCCGCGCGCTCGTTGTTCGCCGAAATCTGGGCGGAGACCGGAATCCTCCGTCGACCAGCCTGCTGCGACGGTGGAGGGGGATGGGCGCGGGGCCGGGGCTGGGGCGCGGTTTAGCCTGTGCAGGGTTTCGTTGTCCAGATCTGAGGAGTCCGCAGTACTGATGCGCACCGACCTTGCAGGCACGCTCTCCGCCGGAGAGTTTCCCGGACGGACCGTCACCCTGGCTGGGTGGGTCGACCGTCGCCGCGACCACGGCGGCGTGATCTTCATCGACCTACGGGACGAGACCGGCGTGGCGCAGGTGGTGTTCCGGGAGGGGGAGATGGCGCGCCAGGCGCACCGGCTGCGCGCCGAGTTCTGCATCCAGGTCACCGGGCTGCTGGCGCTTCGCCCGGAGGGCAACGAGAACCCGGAGCTGCCCAGTGGCGAGATCGAGGTCATCGCCGAGGAGCTGACG
>JBOHHD010000328.1:0-9447 GCA_050700515.1 Pseudonocardiaceae bacterium | reverse complement strand
GTGCTCGATCCGGATGCCGGGCTGGGCTACCCGGCCGGGTATCCCGGCAGCATCCTGCCCGTTCCGACGCCTGATCTGTCGGAGCGTGACGAGCGGCTGCTGGCGCTGGCCTGGCACGCGATGGTCGACGGTACCAGGGAAATCGTTCTCACCGAGGAGCACGTCCTCGCGCTGACCGACGACCGGTTCGACGAGCGATACATCCCGCCCCACGTGGAGCTGTCCGCCCGAATCCACGCCGCCAGCTCCCAGGCGCTGGAGCGCGACGACTACAGGCTCACCATTGCCCCCGCCCGCTCCGCCGGAACCCTCACCTCGCGTTTTACCCCGATGGCCACCGGCTCCGGCCTGGCGCGGGCGTACCGGGCATTGCCCGCCGCTACCGAAGGGGCACTGCGGGTACAGATGTCCTTCGCGCCCGTGTACCCGCACGCGGAGAACGTCTGCCGCGTCCCGGCCTACCTGGACCACGTTCTCCCGCTGGGGGAACACCGTGATCCCGGCGACGGCACCCTGCTCAGGATGGATGACCTGGCCATCACCGCGACCAGTGACCGCTTGCACCTGATCAGCATCTCGCGCCGGAGGGTGGTCGAGCCGCAGGTGTTCCACGCGCTCGCGCTGGATAAGCAGCCCTCGCCGCTGGCGCGGTTCCTTGCTCAACTGCCCCGTGCGTTCAGCGCTGCCTGGTATCAGTTCGACTGGGGACCGCATGCCCGGCTGCCGTTTCTGCCAAGGGTGCGCTACCGACGCACCGTCCTATCCCTGGCGCAGTGGTGGCTGACCGCCAGCGACCTACCCCCCGGTGAGGTCGGCCCGGATGGGCGGCGGCAGGCTCTCGACCAGTGGCGGCACCGCTGGGATTGCCCGGGCGTGGTCGAGCTGCGCGACGCGGACCGCACGCTGCGCCTCACCCTTGATGAGCCCGCCCACGCCGCCCTCCTGCACGCCCATCTGACCCGGCACGGCCGGGCCATCCTCACCGAGGCCACTCCGGCAGCCGAGTTCGGGTGGATCGACGGCCATGCCCACGAGCTCGCGCTTCCCCTCATCACGACACGCACCACCGCGCCCTACCCCCTGCACGGCCACCTGCCTCTGGTGACCAACACGCACGGGCACTTGCCCGGCTCCCCCGAGGCCACCTGGCTCTACGTGAAGATCCACACCCATCCCGAGCGGATGGACGAGATCATCGCCGAGCACCTGCCCACGCTGCTAGCCACACCCGGCAACCTGCCCTGGTGGTTCGTGCGGTACCACAGCCCGCACGAGACCGCCCACCTCAGGCTGCGCATCCGCACGAACCGCGGGCACTACGCCTCGTGCGCGGCTGTGATCGGAGAGTGGTCACAGCGGATGCGACAGACGGGAATGGTCGGACGGTTGGTCATCGATACCTACTATCCCGAGACCGGCCGCTACGGACATGCCGCGGCGATGGACGCGGCCGAGGAAATCTTCGCCGCCGACTCACAGACCGTGTCCGCTGGACTACGCAACCTGCCCGCCACGGTAGTGCACCCCACCGCCCTGGCCGTGGCGAACATGGTTCACATAACTAGCGGCTTCCTCGGAGACCTTGCCGCCGCGATGGACTGGCTGGCCGCCCGCCCCGCCCCCGCCGCGCCCGCAACCGACCGGGCGGTCACGGACCAGGCAATCCGGCTGGCCACGCGGAATGGTGCGTTGCGGGAATTGGCTGGCTGCACGGGAGAGATCGACCAGGTACGGCAGGCCCGCACCAAAGCACTGGCTGCCTACCGTAAACAACTGCCGCCGGACGCGGACGTGGATACCGTTCTGGAGTCTTTGCTGCACATGCACCACAACCGGGCCATCGGTATCAACCCGGACAGCGAACGCACATGCCGCCGCCTGGCCCGCCAAGCAGCTCGCACCTGGCGAGTGCGCCAGGCAGGCGACGGCCAGTGACATACACCGATCCGCTCGCGTCGCCACCGCGACACGATCCCGCACCCGGTTGGGGCCAGTCGTTGTCCACCGGGGCTGCCGGAATCGCTCTGCTGCACATCGAGTACGCCCACGCAGGCATCGGCGGGTGGGACACCGTTCACCAGTGGGCCGCCGCCATGACCCGCTGCCCCGTTGTCGCGCACCCGGACGCCTGCGGCCTGTTCCGAGGTGCCCCGGCCGTCGCCTTCGTCCTCAGCGCGGCCGAACGCCCCGGCTACGCCACTGCGCTGAGCAATCTCGACAGCCACATCACCAGGCTCACCCGGTATCGCCTGCAACAAGCACACGAGCGCATCGAACGCGGGCAGTTGCCGACGCTGCGGGAGTACGACCTCATCAACGGGCTGACCGGTATCGGTGTGTATCTGCTGCACCAACATGGTAAGGGCGACCTGCTGTGGGACATCCTGTCCTACCTGGTGCGCCTGGCCGAACCCCTGACTGTCGATGACCAGACGCTACCGGGGTGGTGGACCGGTAACGGACCCGCTGACCAGCCCTCCCGTGATTGGCCGGGCGGTCACGCGAACCTCGGCCTCGCGCACGGTATCGCCGGCCCATTGGCGCTGCTGGCCAGCGCGATGACATTCGGCATCACCGTGCCCGGGCATGCCGAAGCGATCGAAGGGATCTGCGCCTGGCTGGACCAGTGGCGCTGCGGCACTCGATACCGACCGTGGTGGCCAGGAATGATCTCCCAGCGGGAGTGGAAGGCCCGCACCGTCCAGCAGCCCGGCCCGCAGCGGCCGTCCTGGTGCTACGGAACCCCTGGCTTGGCCCGTGCCCTGCAACTGGCCGCCCTGGCGCTCGCCAACACACAACGGCTGCGGCTCGCCGAGGATGCCCTCGCCGGATGTATCGCCGACGACACCCAGCTTGCCCAGCTCGACGACGCCTCCCTCTGCCATGGCTGGGCCGGACTCGTCCAGACCACACGGCGCGTGGCGGCCGACGCCGGACCCGGCAGCGCACTGGCCACCCTCCTTCCACACCTGTACACCCGCTGGGAACATGATCAGCACCGTCATCAGCTGCCAACTTCTGACGGAATGCTGGAAGGCACAGCGGGCATCACGCTGACCCGCCACACCGCCGCCGATGCACTGCCCGCATCCCGATGGGATGTCTGCCTGCTCATCGCACCACCGACCTGCCTGGAGAAACCGCATCCGGAAGGAACTCAATGACCGCCACCACCGATGCCCGGCCGGATGACCTGCGCAACCGCATGGTCGACCACATCCATGCCGCCGGCCACCTTCGCTCCATCCGCATCGAGCAGGTGTTGCGGAAAGTCCCTCGCCACCTGTTCGTGCCCGAGGCGAGCATTGAGGACGCCTACGCCAACCGCCATGTCACCACCAAGCCCGGCAGCAATGACAGACCCGCGAGCTGCGCATCCGTACCCACCGTCGTGGCGATGATGCTCAGCCAGCTCAACGCCCGTCCCGGCGACCGCGTCCTGGAGATCGGTGCCGGGACCGGCTACAACGCCGCCCTGCTCGCCGAACTCGTCGGTGAGACCGGCCAGGTGAGCACCATCGACATCGACCCGGAGGTCACCGCACAGGCCCGATATGCACTGAACAAGACCGGCTACGACCAGGTGCGCGTAATCACGGGCGATGGTGCGCTCGGTGACCCGGACCATGCGCCCTTCGACCGCATCATCGTCACCGTCGGCCCCTGGGACCTGCCCCCCACCTGGCAAGACCAGCTTGCTCGTGGCGGTCGTCTCGTGGTGCCGCTGCACTGGCGAGGCCAGGCCCGCAGCGTCGCTTTCACCCACGAGCAAGGCGTTCTGCGAGCCAGTGACAGCCAGCTCTGCGGATTCATTCCGATGATCGGTGACGGCCAGGACGGCGAGCGAACCGGCCGCATCGCCACCGACGTCGCGCTGTACTGGGACACCGATCAGCCCATCGATCCGATCACGCTCCAGGGAGTCCTCGATCAGCCCAAGACCGCCGTGTGGTCAGGGGTAACGGTGGTCCCCAACGAACCCTTCGACCGGATCTGGCTCCGACTCACCGGCACCGAGCCAGCAACCTGCCGAATCGCCGCCCAACCCACGGCCATCGACTCCGGCTTGTGCGCCCCCGCATTCCCCTATCGCAGCCCCGCCTTGGTCGAAGGTGACTCGTTGGCATAACTCACCCTGCGCGGCCCCGACCCCGATGCCACCGAACGCCGATGGGAACTCGGAGCGAGCGGCCACGGCCCTACCGGACTACAGCTCGCCGACCGCATCTGTGCGCAAATCCGCGCATGGGACCGCCACCGCACCGCCCAACCCCTCATCACCGCTTACCCGGCAGGCGCCCCAGACCAGAAATCGGCAGACGAGCCGGTCATCGATAAGCAGTACATCCGACTCGTCGTCGCGTACTGATCATGCCAGGCCCAATCCCGCCGCGCTGAAAGCCGATCTCCACGAGTTGGCGCGTAGTCTCACGAACCGGCTTGGAGGAGACCGTCGAGCAGTTTAGCCAGGCGGAGTCGACATCGGCAGGTCAGACGGAGCTGGGTCGGAGCAGGTCGGCGAATTTGGCGTCGAAGTCTTTGATCTGGGTGGTGGTGGCGTAGGGCTGGGCGGCCGTGCGGAATGCGACGAGCCCGGCGCGCTTGCGGGGGGAGTCGTGCCGTCTCAGCAGCGCGCCCGCCTCGTTAGCGGCCCGGCAGGCGCCCTCCAGCTCGCGGAGCTGCACCCGGGCGAGCGCGAGCTTGCCGAGGAATTGCAGCCGGTCGCGCGGGAACGACGGCGCGATGCGGGTCAAAGCGTCCCGGTAATGGGACTCGGCCTGCCGCGGGTTACCGAGGTTCAGCGCGGACGATCCGGCGTGTGAGTGCGCCTCGGCCTCAGACCACCAGTAGATGTAGGGCGGCTCGACGGCGGGGTCCACTGCGGCGGTGAGCTCGAACATCCGGCCCTGTGCCCGCGCGGCGGTGCTGGCCTCTCCGGCCCGACCCGCCGAGTTGGCCAGGCTGGCCTGGATTCTGGCTTCCATCGCTGGGGTGAGGTTTTTCGCGCCGGCAAGCGCGGATTCGGCCAGTCGGACCGCGTCACGCGGATCATGGTCGCATGCTTGCTTGCTAATGTAGGCGAGGATGTTCGCGCCGAGGGATCGGTCGCCGCTGCTGTGCGCGGCGCGTAGCCCGGTGAGGAAGAACCGCTGCGCCGTGGCCTGGTCGTCGTTGTCCAAGGCGCGGTTCCCGGCGATCCGGGCGAACTCGGCGGCGACCGCATAGAGGCGTCGGCCGATCTGGTCGGTGTAGCGGGAGTTGTCCAGCATGTCGGTGACCAGTCGCAGGTCCTCGCGGACCACGCGGAACACCTTGTCGCCAGCGAAGCCGTCATCGAGACGCCGCCGGGCGTCGGCGACCCGTTCCAGATCGTCGACGACAGCATGGTCGACGCGCTGGCCCCGGGCCGCGGCGGCGACCCGTTGCGGGTCGAGCATCCAGTCGTGGGCGAAGGTCGTCAACCCGGTGCCGGTGAGGATCACGAAATGGCGCCGATCCATACCCATCGCCTCCAAGACCTCCCACAGCGACGCGATTGCACCGGGGGGTGTCCAGGGGTGGTGCAGACCGTCGTCGGCCGGTACGTAGAGCGCACCCGCGCTCCTCTGCCATCCCAAGGATGCCAGGGTGACCGGTTCGGCGAGATGACGTGAGAGCAGGCTGCAGATCAGTCCGGGCCAGGGCTGGCGAGGTACGCACGGCTGGGTGCTGGGGGGCCGGGCGGTCAGCCACCGCCAGGGTGTCTTGGGGTGGATCTCGGGCACCGCGGGCCGCAGTGCGCGGCCCAGTCGGTTGAGGTGGTAGGCGAACTGCTCGGGGGTCCAGCTCAACCGGGTCAGGCACCCGACCAGCCCGGTATTCGTCGCTTCCTGACCTATCGGATGCGACTCACTCACTACAGCCCCCTCGGTGTCGGTGGAATCGGGTGCGATCACCGTAATGGTCTGAGTGCGGCCAGTCACGGCCCTACACCACGTACACCGGAGAAATTTCGGGGCATTGAGCAACGCGTCGTGCTATCGAGCGTCGAGGCAATTCCCGTCGTTCGCAACAGCAGTGCACTCGGATGGGTATTCAGTCGTTACTTCTGCACGTCCTTTGGTCTTGCTGACATAGAGGTCACACCAGGGGAAGGGGCCATCGGTGCCGGCTGTCGTCGGTATCGAACCAGACGAACTGGGTGGTGGGGTTCGCGACTATCCCGAAGCGGCTGGGGTCGGGGCGGCCGAGGTGACACCAGAGCTGGTGGGCGGCCTCCACGCTGTCCCAGAGCCGACGTGCACCCGCCTGGACCACAGATCGTCGTCCGTCGGATTCAGGGTTGGTGATCACCTCGGCGTGTGAGCCGTCACGGGCATCGAGAAGCACCCCATCGCAGAAATCACGGGTATGCGGGTGATGAACCCTGATACGACAGAAACTACGGGCGCCGTAGAGCTGTAGTTGCAGCAGAAAGCGGAAGCTGTCGTTGCCGACCAGCGCCGTGGGGTCGAGTGCGGTGCTGGTGCGGGCGGCGTGCCGGACGCTGCGGACCAGGGAGGGCTCCGGAGCCCGTAGTGGTGTGCTCGCCTGCGGGCGAAGCCACATGAAGTGACCACCCAGAGCCAGCACCGGGCCGATGAGCTCGTCATCGTCGTCCTTGGTGAGCAGGCACAGGGTTCCGCCGGCCAGCTCACCGCGCAGGTTGGTCAGGATCTTCCCGCCCGGCGCGAGTTGCGCGATCCAGGGCAGGGGGATGTCGGCGACGGCGGCCGTGACGATGATCCGGTCATACGGGCCGTGCTGAGCAACCCCGGCCGCACCGTCACCGACCACCAGTGCCGGGTGGTAGCCGAGGCCCGCCAGGCGATCCCTGGCTGCCGCGACGAGGGTGGGGTCGATGTCGATGCTCACCACATTGGCAGCGCCGAGCCGGTGGCACAGCAGAGCCGCGTGGTAGCCGGTGCCGGTGCCGATCTCGAGCACCCGATGCCCGTCGTGGACGTCGAGAGCTTCCAGCATCCGCGCCATCAGGCTGGGCATGGTGCTCGAACTCGTGGATACCAGCACTGGCTGCTTTCCAGCCGTCCGCAACGAGGGATGCGGCAGATACTGGGTGACCAGCGAATCGTCTGAGTACACCCGATCCAGCCACGACTGTCGCTGCGCGGGATCGGCACCACTGATCGTGGCCGGACCCGACTCGCTGATCATGATGATATCCGGCACGAACACATGCCTCGGGATCTCGGCGAACGCGGCACGCCACGCCGCGCTGCGCACGTCACTATTTCGGCTCAGTTGATCGACCAACGTCGCCAGACGTGGTACCCATTCGTCTTCCGGCACGGTCATCCGACGGCCTCGTGAGTAAGCAGATCCGCCATGGCGGATGTGATCGGAAGGCCAGTTCGCTCCTCGATCCAGCCCCATTGCCCGTTGGGGTTGATCTCGAGGAATACCCATTCATCGTCGGGTGTGACGGTGAAGTCGAATGCCCCGAATGAGAGGCCAAGTCGTTCAAGCAGGATTGTTATCGAGTGGCGTATTTCGACAGGAGTGTCGATCGGCTCGTAAGCTAGGGAGATGTAATCAGATCGCCAGTCCGTGTAGGCTTCGTCGGAGTTGGCGTGAATGGCCACCGCAAAGAACTGGTCGCCCACGACGGTCAATCGTAAATCGAATTTCTTAGGTACCCATTCTTGGAATAAATGAGCGGTGAGTCCGATGTCGTCTTCGTTCAATGACTTAACCTCTACCTGTGAGGCGTAGATAAATCTCAGCTCGCCATCGACGTGAACACGGGGTGCGGACAACGGCTTATAGATCATGGTGCCACTCAGCTGCTGGGCGAGCTCACGAGCATGTTCCGCTTCATTGGTGAGCAGCGTACGCGGTACTCGCAAACCGCAGGCGGCGGCAAGCTGGAGTTGCAGAGGTTTGAATTCAGCGTCGGCGACCCGTGATGGGTGCGACACCCACCGGACGGGGAGGGTGAGCAACAGGCCACCCAGCCCACGACGAGCTTCCGCTCTGGCGAACCGTTGTTGTCCTGGTGACAGATGGTCAGGAAATCGAAACCCAGTGGGGCGTCGATAGTAGATAGCACGAATTTCGTCGAGGGGCACAGATCTTCCCTCGATGGTCAACGAACCACGCCACTCCTGCTGATCAACCAAGGACGCCGTCAGCTTGACCTCCAGCGGGAAGTCACCAACGTCGCCGCGTACGACGGTGACTCCACGCCGCTCCAGCTCGGCCACCACTCCACCAGCGGTTCCGTCGTTAGGTCGGGTCAACACGAGAACCGTCATGGCGACTCAGTCTGTTTCCTCTTCGCGTTCCACCGTGTCCGGAATGGTGTAGACTTTGCCGTCATCGCATCGCTCTGTATCCTCGGTTTCTGTCACCGTGGTATAGGACTTGCCGTGTTTACCTGCGCGAACCGGATGCACGGCAAATCGTAAGCCAAACGGAAGTGGCGATACTTGTGGTGCCGCAGGTTCGACTGCGTGTACAGATCCGGCGACCGGCAACAACGGAAACTTGTCTCCTAAGTCGACCAGGGGATCGTCGGCTTCGATCGCTTGATCCAACATTTTTTCTCTTTTCAGGTCAGACGGAGGTGGGGTGGAGCAGGTCGGCGAATTTGGTGTCGAAGTCTTTGATCTGGGTGGTGGTGGCGTAGGGCTGGGCGGCCGTGCGGAAGGTGACAAGCCGGGTTCGTGTTTGCCCGGAGTCGAGCCGTCGTAGCAGCGCGCCCGCTTCGGTGGCCGCCCGGCAGGCTCCGTCCAACTCCCGCAATTGCACCCGTGCCAGCGCGAGCCCTATGAGGATATGTATCCGGTCGCGCGGAAACGACGGGTCGATACGGGCCAGCGCGTCCCGGCAATGAGCCTCGGCCTGACGCTGCTTACCGAGGGCCAACGCGGACTGGCCGGCCATCCAATGGGCCTCGGCGTCGGACCACCAATACATATAGGGCGGCTCGATGTCGCGGTCCACTGCGGCGGTGAGCTCGAACATCCGGCCTCGCGCCCGATCAGCGATGCTCGCATCACCGGTATGGGCGGCCCCACAGGCAAGCTGGGCCTGAATCGAGGCCTCCATCGCCGGGGTGATGCCCTTCGCGCCGGCCAGTGCCGACTCGGCCAGTTGGACCGCGTCGCGCGGGTCGTGGTCGCGGGCCTGCCGGGCCATGCAGGTCAGGATGTTCGCGCCGATGGTGCGGTCGTTGCTGCTGTGTGCGGCGCGCAGTCCGGCGATGTAGTACCGCTGGGCCAGTGGGTGGTCGTTGTTGTCGAAGGCGCGTAGTCCGGCGATCCGGGCGAGTTCGGCGGCGACCGCGTAGAGCCGTTGTCCGATCTGGTCGGTGTAGCGGGCGTGGTCCAGGATGTCGGTGACCATGCGCAGGTCCTCGCGGACCGTGTTGAACACCGTGGCGCCGCCCAGTACGTCGTCCTGGCG
>JBOHHD010000327.1:0-2455 GCA_050700515.1 Pseudonocardiaceae bacterium | reverse complement strand
ATGAACTGCTCCCGCTGCACCGCCAGAAACGGTCGCTGCCACATCTCAGTAATCTTGCCGTCGCCGATGAGTGTGTCGACCAGGGCGGCCCATCGGTTGATCGTCATCGCTGATGCTTACCGCCCTGGGGCTCTCGCGGATCCGGCGGCGGGTCTTTCGGACGGCGTTCACCGTTACCCTGAATGCGCCGTTGTTCTTTGTCGTCACGGGACTCGTGCTTCCGGTCCTCGCGCTTTGGGTCATCGTCACCCATACCCCTCGACTCTACAGACCGCGTGGTCACTGGTCGAGACCGCAACCGAGCCGAGCACTGCGAGCACCCCTGCGCAGTTTCGGCGGGTGTCGCTGTCCTGGGCGGATTGAGCGTGATGGCGGGTGGTATTCGCCATCAGGTGATCAGCAGGCAGGAGTCCCATCCTGAAGGCAGTGACGCGTTGAGGGTGGCGGTGTGCAGGGCGAGGGAAAGCCCGGCTGTTCCCTTCAGGAACCCGGTACCGGCTTAGTAGGTAGGCGGGTCTGTCAAGTTAACGGTGGTGCGCCACAAGGCGCTGTTTATCCGAGTGGAAGTGAGAGGCCTTCGCCGAGTTGGTCGAAGAAGTGGGCGAGCCGAGTACTGCGGACGTCGAGTACGCGCAACGATTCGTCGGTGATCTCCTCCGGGTGACGGACCGTCAAGCCGGATGAGGGTCGTCCTTGACTCCGGTGGCGTGAGCTGGCTGGCGCAGCGGTCACCGCGCACCGTTGCCGTCGTCAGGGAGCCGCGGACGGCCGGGCTGTGGCCGGCGGTAGTGCCTGCGCTGGTATTGGTGGAGTGCCTGACCGGACAGGTCGGACGAGACGCCCAGGCCAACCGGTTACTCAAAGCGTGTGACGTCCTCACCGAGATCCCGCAAGCACTGGCTCGGCGCTGCGCGCGGCTTCGGTGCGCGGCCCAGCGGGACTCCGCGGTCGAGGCCATCGTGATCGGAGTGGCGGAGCCGGCTGGGGTCGTGTTCACCTCCAATCTCGATGACCTTGCCACGCTGGCCCACACCGCAACCGCAGTGACCATTCGCCCCGTCTGACCGGGTAACCGCCGCAGCTGTGCATGATCAGGCATGTTCACGGCAGGGAGGACCATTCCTGGCGAGTTTCGCCGCCGTCGCAGAGGCGCGCCAGCTCGCGAAGGCCGAACGAGAAGGACACGTCACCTATTCGCGGTAGTCAACTCTGGCTAACCACGGTCACCAGCGGCGCATCATGACCCGGCCGACCGCAGATCGACACCACTGATCCTGAGGTAAGCACAGTCTTACAAGCCGGCTATGCAGATCAGGGTAATGGGCGCCTTCCTGAACGGACGATCGCTAAACAGCCCTGACCGATCAGTCGATTGCTATGGGATCAATCGGCTGGGCGATAAAAAAGGACCGCTCACCGACCTCAGGGGCGGCATCCCCGCCATCCGCATCGGCCGACGCCCACCCACCGAAGTCGAGGCCGATCACTACACTGCGACCGACATGGCTAACCCGGCCGCTCACACAAACTGAGGTGCGCATCAAACCCGGAATGCTTCACAATCGCCTCAGCCAAGACACCGTCTCGAACCCCTGGTTTCAACGTGGCAGCCGGGACCACATCAACATCAACCCCGAGCAGCTCGGTAAGCTCCCTGCGCAGCCCCGCCAGAGACACCACCCCGACACCCTCGTCGACATCGACCAGCAGATCCACATCACTGGCCGCTGTGTCCTCCCCCCGGCCAACACTGCCGAAGACCCGCGCGTTGTGCGAACCCCGCCGCGCGGCAAGCTCGATGACCGCCCGGCGATGCCGGCGCAAACGCCGACCCAGCCGGGTATCAGGAAGCCCAAGCCGATCAGGAGGCGCAGCAACAAGCTCAACGGCAAGCCGGTGACCAGTAGCCTCGATCAACTTGACCAGCATCCGAAAACTCGGTTCCCGCCGAACGGACTCATAGGCACTGATCACAGATTGCGCGACACCAGCACGCCGCGCAAGATCAGTCTGCGATAACCGAGCCCCGCAGCGAGCCTGCCGGATCATCGCTCCAGCCCCCACTTCCACACCACCACGCTATTACGGATCGTCTATGGGATCGATGGCACCGTTGCGCTGGTGGATGAACCTTGTCGGGTCCCAGAAGTCGGGTTGAGGTTGGTCGTCGGGTCGTTCGATGAGCTTTCCGTTCTCGAACGTGGCGCCAGCCACGACCCCTCGTCGAGGTGATGTTCTTGTTGTTGGTGGGGCTACGGTTCGTCACGAGTCCTGTCCTGGTGGTGACCGTGAAGGGGGTAGCGGATGACCCGCAAGAAGGCCGAGAACTCGGTGAAGGCCCAGCATGAGCAGCTGCGGGAGCGGATGCGTGGCTATGGCTGCCCGACGGCGCAGATCGCCGTCGAGCTGGCCCGCCGCTTCGGTATGCGTCCCCGCCTGGCCTGGCGCCTTGCGC
>JBOHHD010000326.1:0-5126 GCA_050700515.1 Pseudonocardiaceae bacterium | reverse complement strand
GTTGTGCCGGGTGGGTCCGCGTCCGTTCGAGCAGTTCTACGCTGAACTGCGGACTTGCCGTCGCCGCTGCCAAGGTCGCGCGTTCGTGGAGCACCGGACGCCCCGGCCGCATGTGTGCGACCAGCGGTGCGCAGCGCACGTCTGCAATCCGCTCGCAGTCTCTTCGGTCCGCCAATGCCATGCCGTGCTCAGTGGCGCACTCAGTGCCGCCAAGCGGTGGGGCTGGATCACCGTCAACCCTCTCGACGCCGCCCAACGACCACGCATGCCAGTGCCACAACCAGACCCGCCCTCTGCTGAGGAAGCAGCCAAGATTGCTAACGCGGCATGGTCGCAGGACCCGGACTGGGGCACCTTCGTCTGGCTGACTTTCATCACCGGCGCCCGTCGCGGCGAGCTGGTCGGACTCGCCTGGGAACATGTCAACCTGATCTCCGGGCTGCTGACCATCCGGCGCAGCCTGGTCCGACGCAACGGCAAGACCCTCCTGAAGGACACCAAGACGCATCAGATGCGCGTGATCAGACTCGATCAGGACACGGTTGACATCCTTACCGAGCACAAGGAGCGCGCACGGCGACATTGCGCTGAGCTCGGCACCACACTCGATGACGATGCCTTCGTGTTCTCCTACTCCCCCGATCACCGGCGACATTGCGACCCGGACGCCATCACCCACCGATACACGAAGATGACCGCCAATCTCGGCATCGCCACCCACCTACACGCTCTACGGCATTACAGCGCCACCGAACTGCTCGCTGGCGGGGTGGATCTCCGCACCGTCGCAGGCAGGCTCGGCCACGGCGGCGGCGGAGCCACCACGCTCAAGGTCTACGCCGCGTGGGTCGCCGGTGCCGATAAGAAGGCCGCAGATCTCATAGCCTCCCGGCTGCCCCGACCACCCCAGGTACGCGGCTAAACCGAAAATGGAACCAGTAGCGACGGACTGGGTTTATCCATGTCGACGGAACTGTTACCGGAGTGATGCGGTCAGCGTCAGCAAACGGCGGCGTTGACGGGCTGATCCGAGTTCTCTTGCGAGAATAAGCGCCCGGTCGGCGTGAATGCGAGCTTCGTTGTGCTCGTCACTTGCCGCGTAGGCGGTTGCCAGGTCGACGCGGAGTGCTGTTTCGGCGCGGACGAATGAGGGGTCGAGCCGGGCGAGGGCATCGGTGAGAACCGCGATGGCGTCGGGTTCGCCGAAGTGGGCGAGGGCGTGACCGCGCCAGCGGGCGAGGTGCACGGTGTCGAGCGCGACGTAGGGCTGTTCGTCAGTGGGGTCGGCTGGCAGCAGGGTGGCTGCTCGGTCGAATGCACGCAGGCTGGCGTTGCGGTCACCATTCATGGCCAGAGCTTCACCATGAGCGGCGGCCAGCCAGGCCCGCAGGATGGGGGGTGAAGCTGAATCGGCACGATGACGCGCGCCGTCGAGTAGTTCGACCGCGTCGTCGGTGGCTGCGGTGTCGAGGAGGACGAATGCTTGTTCTGCTGCCGCGTGCGATTCGTGGGGGATGGAGTCGGATTGCGCGGCGGATGATCGAGAATGTTCGTAGTGTTGCCACGATTCGACCACGTTGCCCAGATCAAGGGCTTGCCATCCGGCGAGGGTATGCATTTCAGAGAGCAGGGCGGCGAGTGGTTCCCGAGTACTGGGGGTGAGGCTGTGTGCGGTGAGCCGCTGGACTTGGCAGATTTTCTCCTTGAGTTCATCACGGACGAAGGCTGCGCCTAGCTGGCGGTCGAGTCGGCGGATGGTGCCGAGTTGTTGATGCAGGAGCGCGATTGTCGAGCTGTCGACGCGGCGAGCGGTGGCGAAATGTTGGCGTAGTTCGCTGGCAGGGTCTTCGTCATCATGACCACTATCGGTCTTGGGTGGCGCGAGAAGTGCGCTGATTGGCTCGCCGAAGATTCGTTCGAGCAGTCGCGCAGTTGCTGGCCGGAGCGTGCCGGGCGAGCGGCCACTTACGAGACGTTGAAGGTGGCGCAGGCTCAGCGTCCCTGGTTCGCGATGGTCGCGAGCGAAGGCTTCGGCGTGTTCTGCGAACTCTTCGAAGGTCATGTTTCGTTCTCGGATGCGCTGCTCCAGCAGCGTCCGTGCTGGTCGGTCGTTCAATTCTGCTCGCCTTCCCCATCCGTGGGCGTGTCCGTGGCGTCCTGATGGCGGGCCACTGACGTTCTCACTGATACCACGCCACCGGAAGGATGATTTCAGCTCGTCCGCATGGGCGTACGGGCAGGGGGCTTCGGTGCCGTGCTCCTCCCCCAGTACCGCCGAAGCCCCTGCATCACGGCCGGGGACCGATCCCCAAACATCACCCTCCAGTCCCCGGCCGTGATTCCACCAATCGCAACCGGACTGAGACGACCGAGGTGACCTTGATGACCGGGCGCGAGGCGATGAGCGAGGTCTTTCCTGCCCCATGTCCGTTCTGGTGGTTGCCGGTGACCGGGCAGCGCCACGCCATCCGGGCCGGTGATCGCACCGCACCGACAGGGGCACCGCTGCACACACTGTGCGGCACGACATTCGACCGTCCGGTTCCGCCCATCGACGCCGAGTGGCTCTGGCCCACCTGCGAGCAATGCTGGGCTGAGACGTGCAAGATCGTCGGCCTGCGTCGCCGCTGATCGATCAAGCTGGTCAATCACGGCTGCGGGGACCTGTCTCGTGACAGTGTGACGGGTAGACAGGAGCCAGCCAAGCCGTCACACAGGGCATTTCCGCAGTTCGAAGCATGGTGTAACCCGTCATAGAGCTCATGACGGGTTACACCATGCTGTGACAGGTTCAGGCTGAGTCGCCGTCCGATTCGGTGTCGTCCTGCTGGGCCGTGATGGCAGCCCGGATGTCTGCGGTGTAGTAGCCGCGTGCCTGCCGGATAGTTCCGTCCTCGGTAGTGATCCGGCCGGGGCGGGGACGGCAGCCGAGGTCGCCCATCTGCCGCCCGAACGATGTCGGCTCCACGTCGAGCGCATCAACGAGTTCGGCGGTCGGGACGAAGTCGCGGCCGCCGTCGAGATCGGCACCAAGGTAGGCGACTACCGACGCGAGCGGCTCCGGTAGCTCAGGGCCAGACGGTGTCTGCTCAGCCAGGCTTGTGCCGATGAGGTCGGCGACGGTGGCGGGATCGAGCGCGGGGACGGACTCGGTACCAACCGCGTGGCCGGTGAGGGTGCCTGCCGCCGCGCGCAGTGCCCGGCCGCGTGCACACACGGTGGCCCAATCATGGTTGGGCATGTAGTCGGTACGCACCATCATCGCGAGCACGTCCGCAGCCGCCGCCGTGTCACCGTCCGGGCGCAGGATGCCCACCCCCTTGTGCGAGGGCAACAGTCGACTGCTGTCCCATCCGCGAGTGTTCATCTGCTCGCCGAGGATGATGTTGCTGTCTCGCCAGTCCATCACACGGAGCGCGAACCGGGAACCGAGCACGGCGCGCAACGCGGACGGGATAGTTTGGGAATCGGGCCGTTGCGTGGCCAGGACGAGCACGATTCCGGCAGCCGGTCCCTTTTTCGCCAGCCAGGTCAGCATTTCACCGATGTACTGACCGGCGGGCGTCTTCTTGCCCTGCACCTGGACGGGTGTGCGTTCTTCGAGGGGGACCTGGACTTCGTCGATGAAAATGCCGGTGATCGGCATGTTCAGCGACAGATCACGAGACATCGCCGGAGTGATTTTTGATTCCGGGCACGTCTCGTTGTCGAGTTCCCGCATCCGCCGGTACCGGCCTTGCACTTCGGTGACGAGTTCGGCCAACCACGCGGCCAACGCGAGCACGTGGTCGGGTTCGTCGCCGGACATGAACCGGTGCGCGACCTGTGCAGCGGCATCCCAGTCCTTGCCCGCCTTGAAATCGGCCACATACAGCCGGGTGTACGGATCGAGAATCAGCCCAGCAGCGGCGAGCCGAGCGGCGAAAGTCTTGCCCTGGCGGGGGATCGCACCGACGAGCAGTGAGGTCCACACCAGCGGCAGATCGATCCGCCGATCCCGGGCGTCGCGGCCGAAGGGCACCGGCCGCCACGCATCCCAGCACGCCACCTCAAGCAGCGGAGTGCGCAGGGGTGGCGTGGCGTAGGGGTCGGCATCGGCAACCCACATCGCCACCCGCCCCGCGTGACCGCCGTTGCCACGCACCCGCTCCACCAGGAGTTGCACCTCATCCACGGCGAGCGCGGACGCCAGCGCCTCGCGGTTCTTCACCACGTCGGCGGCTTTGCGAGTAGCGGGAAGATCGACTGTGATCGCCCACCCCGCCCCCACCCGGCGGGTACGCTCGACCAGCCGCAGCGTCTCATCCCTACCGATCAGCTTCGCGTCCCGGAAGGCGTCGACCAGGATCTGC
This sequence comes from Pseudonocardiaceae bacterium, assembly GCA_050700515.1. Lineage (GTDB taxonomy): Bacteria > Actinomycetota > Actinomycetes > Mycobacteriales > Pseudonocardiaceae. The sequence continues at coordinate 774 of JBOHHD010000326.1, read as the reverse complement.
GGGTCCATGGTCCAGGTCAGCGAACGGGGGCCGGCAAGTACCGCTGTGCGGCCGGGGCTGCCGTCCTTGCGCCGTCCGGTGACTGCCAGCACCACCGCCCCGACCGTGGCCGTGATCCACAGCGCCAGGTGGCCGTAGAAGATCTCGGCGACGGCGACGCCCGTGATTGAAGCTCCAATCACGGCACCGGTCACCCGCCACCGGAACAGGGTCAACTCACGGATTTCGAGATACTTATCAGCGAGCTTCTCCGACTGCTCGGCGGCTTGACGGTAGTCCCGGACGGTGACCCACCGCCGCCACGCCCGAACAGCGAGCACCGCGCCCCGCCCGGTCGTGCGCACGAACCGCCACGGCGAGCAGGCCAGCATGACAACCGCGTCTCGGACTGCCTGAGCGGCATTGGTGCGGCTCTTCAGCGCGGCGGGCACGCGCGGTGAACGCTGCCACCACGACGCGCCCCGTAGGTAGTACTGCTGAGGGTGCGGCTGGTCGTCGTCGACCAGTTCGGCGTCGAGCACCGGCTCGGCCGGGACCACTGCTGTTCCCGGCCTGCCTGGCACGGGTTCGTCCCGTGGGGCCGGTGGCCGCCGGGTGGCGGCCACCTCCCATCCATCGTCATGGGGTGTAGTCATCGGTGGTCGCCCCTGCGCTGGGTGGTGTCCAGCGAGGTCACCGTGAGCAACCTGGTCAGCACGTGGCTGGAGATCAGGGCGGGCACTGCGAGCACGACCCAGAACAACGCGCCCCCATCCGCGTAGGTGATCACCAACC
>JBOHHD010000325.1:0-5262 GCA_050700515.1 Pseudonocardiaceae bacterium | reverse complement strand
CTCCGGAACTGGGCGACCACGCCGAGCTGGTGGTAGACGCGCGCCATACCAGGTCGGTTACCGAGTTCCTCGCTGATGGTGAGAGCTTGGTGATACCAGCGCTCAGCGTCTTCCAAGCGGCTCAGATTCAGGGCCACTCTGCCGAGCTGATGGTAGGCGCCGGCCATGCCGGGTCGGTTGGCGAGTTCTTCTTCGATGGTGAGGGATTGGTGGTACCAGTGTTCGGCGTCGTTTAGGTGGCCCCGGTCCAGGGCCACCATGCCGAGCTGGTGGTAGGTGATGGCAAGCCGACGAAGTTGCTGGGTGGATTCGGGGTGTGCTTGAAGCATGTCGCAAATGTCAAGGTAAGTGCGCTCGGCGGAGTCGAGTTGATGAGCAGTGAGCTGGCGGTTGGCTTGGGAGCTGGTGAAGAATAACCACAGCGCACCGGCGGGATCGTCAACCGGGGGCGGAGTACCGTCAGCAGCCTCCAATTCCTGAAGTGCTCGGTCCACCCAGCCTCGGGCCTCTTCGTACAGCCCCCGGGCATCCCAATGCTCGTTGAGTGGCAGGGCAATGGCCTGGGCCTGATTCCACCGGCCGGTGCCCAAGGCATTTGCGAGTAGGTTACCCAGCGTGTGCCGCTGCCGGTTGAGGACCGCGAACGCGAACGCAGCGTCCCCGGCTTGGATCTGCTGGCTAAGCCATGCTCCGAAAGCGGCGTAGGCATCGAGCAGCGCATCGTCGGCTGCGGCGCGCTGCTGAGAGTAGTCGTCGGGCTCCTCACGGCGCCACTGCTGAACCAGGTAGGCCGGCAGTGCGGGATGAATTCCGTACATATCCCTGCCCAGCGAGGTGAGCAATCCCACCGCGACGGCTTGATCCAACACCACTGCCCAGGCCGCCGTTGCGCACTCGCGAAAACGCTGTGGAACGTCGGGCATTTTGGAGAAGATGCTGAGTACGCCGACGTCGGCGACGCCCTGGAACAGGCTGATGGCTACCAGCAGGCGCTGGGTGTCGGGGCTCAGGTGGGTGAAGGAGTAGGTGATGCTGGCGGCGAGGGAGGTGGTGCGGCCCCCGTTGTCACCGCCGGGTAGGGGGGTGATGCCGCGGAGTCCGGCCAGCAGGGCCTGGGGGTCGGTGGTGTCGAGTTGGGGCAGGAGCAGGCGCATGCTCAGGGGGTGGCCGTCGAGCCAGTCGATCAGTTCGGCGAAGGCCCGCTGGGCGCGTCGGGGGGTGGTGGCCGGGTAGGGGGCCAGGAGTTGGTCGGCGTAGTCGATGGTCTCGTCCGGGGTCAGGCCGCCCACCGGGATCCGGCGCAGCTGGCCCAGCCAGGTTTCCTCGTTGCGGCTGGTGATGATCACCGCGCTGGGCCCGGTGGCCGCTACCCGGGTCAGGAAATCTTGGAGCTCGTCGCGGCCTGTCTTGTCCAGGGTTGGGGTGGCGCTCGCTGGGTCGGGCATCGAGTGCACGGCTTCGAAGTTGTCCCAGATCAGTAGCAGTCGTTGCTCGGTGAGCAGGCGGAGTACGACGTCGCGGCGATGGGTGGGGTCGAGGCGGGCGAAGTCGGTGCCGAAGACCCGCAGGCCGATCGCGGCCAGCACACCGTCCAGGCCGAAGGAGGCCACTCCTGGCTCGAAGGAATGCCAGATCACCCACTCCGGGCGGGCCACCGCGCCGGTGTCGCGCCACCAGCGGCCGAAGGCGCGGGCCAGCTCGGTCTTGCCGGTGCCTGCCGGGCCGTGCAGCAGGACCACCCGCTGGAGCCGGGCCGCGACTTCCAGGGTGTAGAACAGGCCGTCCCGGCCCACGAAATCCCCCACCCCGGCCAGCGCGACGTCGGAGTCTTCGGTGGTGCGTTTGCGTAGCTGGTCGAGCATCTGCTCCAGCGACACCCCGGCGGAGCGGGACGTCTGGAGATCGGGGAAGCGCACGTCGCGGCGCGCATAGTGCACCGGGACCACCCAGTCGGCCAGCGGCAGTGGGCCCTTCGGGCTGGGTCGCTCCGGGCGCTGGGCCAGTCGGCGACGTCCCGCGCTGATCGCGTCGGTGACCCGGTCCCCGGCGAAGAGCCGCTCGTAGAACGCCGCCATGAACTCCGCCGCCGCCACCGCATAGACGGAGTAGGCCATCGCGACCACCGACGCCGCGCCCTCCTGCAGCAACCGGGTGGCGACCGCGGCCTCCAACGCCTTGCCCACCGCCCCGGACTGGCAGGCGTTGAGCACCACCACCGGCACCTGGGCGCCCGCGAGCACCCGCGCCACCTCGGCGGCGGGCACCTGATCCGCACCACCGCCGGGCTTCTCGAACACCAGGATGCCCTGCTCAGCGGAGTCCTCGAAGGTCAGCGGGGCACCGGAGCCGGGTACCACCCGTCCCCCGGCGAGCACGCCGTGGCCGTCGAAGTGCACGATCTGGAATGGCTCCCTCGCCGCCCGCGCAGCCGCCAATTCCTCGCCCAGACGCTCCAGCGTGGGGGGCCGCAACACGACCAGATCGACGTTGCCGCGCACCGCGTCCAGCCTCTCCAACAACGGGCGGGCGATCATTCGATACCCCACGTCGGCGGCACCCTTGGGTCGGGAGATCACCATCAGCACCCGCAGCCGCGCACCGCCCACGGTGAACGAGCGCAGCGCGCCGGTTTCCAGCAGGCTCCGGCTCATCCCCACCCGATCGAGCGCCACCGGGGTCGGGCGGGCCGGATCGCACACCAGCTCCCACGGCAGGCCTAGCCGGGCGGGTACCGAGGACCGGAACACGATCTCCAGATCCGTCCCGGCCCGAGCCAGCAGGTAGGCATCGCGCGCCGGGCCGACGCCGAAGATCGCCGCGAACACCGCCTGCCCCCACTGGCTCAACCGGCCCGCGACCTGCGGGCCCCGCTCGCCATACACGCCGAACGGGGCTCGCAGGTAGTCCTCCAGATACCACCGCAGATCTTCCAGGGCGTCGGTGTCCAGCGGCCAGACCAGCTCGAACGGCTCCCCGGCCGGGGTCGGCGAGATCTCCCCGTCGAGCAGGGTGGACACCGACACCCGCCCGTCGGCACCCAGATCCACCAGCAACCGATCCGCCACAACCCCACCCATCGCTCAGGGACCACCCCCGCACACCGATCGGTGGGAAGGCTACGACCATCCGAACGGCAGAACGCAACACCGTTGACAAACGCCGTCCAGGCCCTATGTGTAATTCCTCAGGGGAGACATCGGCTCACGTCAGGCCGGGATTACACCGAATCGGAACTAAGTGTGCTACAAATAGCACATGGCGAGTGTAGGGGTGCGGGAGTTGCGGCAGCGGGCGAGCGAGCTGCTCCGGCTGGCCGAGGGCGGCGAGACCATCGAGATCACCGATCGCGGTAGACCGGTTGCGGTGCTCGCGCCGCTCCCCGATCGCGGGCCGCTGGCTCGCCTGCGGTCAGCTGGCGACGTCCGACCGGCCGAAGACGACGATGAGCTCCCCGAGCCGTTGCCACTGGCGGCGGGACAAGAGGCGCCGTCGGTGACCCTGGCCCGGTTGCGTCGCGATGAGCGATGAGCGGGTCAGCTACCTGGACTCCTCAGCCATCGTCAAACTTGTGGTGGTCGAGCCCGAATCCACCGCTCTTCGCCGGTATCTGCGTCGCCGCAGGCCCTATGTGACCAGCGCACTCGCGCGCACCGAGGTGGCTCGGGCCCTGCTGCCCGCAGGTCCCGCCGCAGTGCGCCGGGGCCACGAGGTACTGGCCCGGTTCGAGCTGATCCGAATCAACGACCGGGTGCTCAACACGGCCGGGACGCTGCTCCCGGCCGAGCTGCGATCGTTGGATGCCATTCACCTCGCCACCGCGTGCCTCCTTGGCACGGATCTTGCTCAGTTGGTGACCTATGACGAACGGATGGCCGCAGCCGCCCGGTCGATGGAGTGGACGGTTGCGGCACCAGCCTGAGGCGGTACTGCGCTGATTAGGCGAGGGGCTGAGTAAACGAGGGCGTCAGGCCGCCAGGTCCTGGTCGGTGGCTGTGTCCAGTCCGGTCAGGAAGACCGACCTCGTCGCGTCCTGGACGCGGTGCTCGGTGGCCGAGGTGTCGCACTGCGTGCGCCAGGTGCCGCAGTGCACCCGCACGGAGCCGAGAGAAGTCTCGGCGAGAACGGTCGGCTGTCCACAGGTCGGGCACGTGACGGCGACCGGGTTCGGGAATCGCATCAGGACACCTCCTCCCCGCCGCCCGCAGGCCCGACGGGCCATGCAACGTACGCAGCAGTCACCTATGAGGACAGGGAAAACCGCTGCGTGATACCTCCAGGGGTGGTTACGGCCGGAAAGTGATCGTCAAAATTGATCACTACCGGGCGCGGCATCAACTTTGCGGTCCGCACGTTTCAGGTCTCAGGCAGCAAGCTCCCGGCCACTGATCGCATTCCGGGTGACCGATCTTGCCACGTCCCGGGCCACGCGCCCGGTGCCGATGCCAAGGGTGTCGCACTGCCTGCGCCAGGTACCGCAGTGCACCCGCACGGAACCGAGGGAAGTCTCGGCGAGGACGGTCGGCTGTCCACAATTCGGACACATCATCGTGACAGGGTGCGGGAACCGCATCGTGCCACCTCCTCAACACCGCTCATGATCTCCCCGGGCGACGCGACGCTCGCTGCTGACTGTCCAGCAATCAGGACGCGGTGGCGGGGAACCTTGTGTGATACATCTGTGTTTCTTTCCTGTCACTTTACCAAATCATCACAGTTTCTGCAGGTCACACACTTGATCGCTGCCAAATCAGCGGCACCGGATGAACCATCTTCGGCCTGCCGCAGCCAACGAGGGTAATATGATCTCCTCCGAGAACATCAGGGTTCACGACGACATCGAGCCAGGCTTGGGTACTCCAAGCAAGTGGGTCGCTGATCACCCGGGGATACCCTGCCGCTCAGGCAGCAGAGTGGCGATGTGATGGGTACCGTGACCGCCCCTCGCCGGTGATGATCGCCACGCGAATCAAGCGCATGTCGTCGACCAAGATGGCGAGATTTCGTTCCATGATAAGCTCACATGTTGATTACATTTGTAGCAAAATACTAAAAGGCTATATTTTTCGCAGACCCACTACTACAACTGAGCCAAAGTGATGACCGCTGGAACAGCGAACAGTACGGGGCGAGGTCAGCGTCCATGCAAGATGTCGATGCGGTGGATGGAGCGCAGCACACCGGCATGCGGGCGGACGCAACGCAGGGCCACTCAAGCCGGCACAGTACGCTCACTGCGACCTCGGGTCCGGCCCTGACGAGGGC
>JBOHHD010000324.1:0-2245 GCA_050700515.1 Pseudonocardiaceae bacterium | reverse complement strand
CGTGACGTGACGTGGCTGTGGCGCACCGCACGCCGACTCAGCCGCTCGAACCACAGCCGTCCGCCAGCCGGAATGCCCAATGATCAGCCGGTGGTCACCGATACCACCAGGGGCATCCAGCGGAGGTGGCGATGGCGACGATTGAGCTGACAGAGAAAGCATCGCAACTCACCCGTTCGTGATCTATGTTAGGCAGCCGCCCGTTCGTGCCGGACATCCCCGGCCTGGCGGGGCCCGCCCTGGACGAGCAACCGACTGATCACCTGAACCAGGATTCTCCCCGTCCTGATTTGCCGTGTGCGCGGGCCCTCCTCGTCCACCCCGCTCCCCCGGGCTCCCCCCACGGTCGGCGAGTAACGCTGAGACTCACCTTGGCCGGTGCCGTCTCGGTCTCATGATCCGGCTGGTGGCCCGTGGTCCGGCCGATGCAGTTACCATGACCCACCGCCGGATGACGGGAGAAGCTCGAATCGCTATGTACTGTCGCACCAAGGTCACTCTCACCGTCGCGGTCGCCTTGATCCTGGGCCTCTCCGGCTGCGGTGCGCCTCGGTCATCATCTGGTCACGAAGCCACGGTCGTGCCAGCGGTCGCTCCGGTTCTGGATTCGCCTGCTCCGCCGCCTGCCCCGCCCCGCGAGTTCGTCGCGCCTGTGGCACCGACCAGGTTCGAGATGTCCGGTCCAGCGTTCGACATCAATGCCGACGTCTGCGAGATGGAGTACATCCGACCGCTCAACCCACCTGGCGACCAGAAGCGCACGGTGTGCTGGGTACGGCAGGACTTCGGCGTCGCGCCCGGCAGCGACTCCGGGGGCACGAGCTACATCCTCGGCCACGCATGGGCAAAAACCCCGCTGATCCTCAACCCCTTGTCCGAACTCGCGATGCAGGAATTCACCGGGCAGAATCCCGAGATGCAGAGCGGCGTCCCAACCTTCCCCTTGAAGGCGATCAACGGGTACAACATCGTGCTCTACACCCCGAACGGCACGCTGACCTATACGGTCACCCGCGCCTTCGCCGTCTCGAAATCGCGAGCTGGAGACGTCGAGTCCCTCATGGCCAACACCCCGAACCGGGTGGTCCTCATCACCTGCGGGGTCAAGGATGGCGTCGACGTCGACTACAACGTCATCGTAGAAGGTTACCTGGCGTCCTCGACGGCAGCATGACAGTCAGGTGGGCTTGAATAACATCATCCATCGCTACACGTGACGGAGTCTTGTGCACTCCCAGGCTGAATACACCCTAGGCTGGATCGTTGCTCTCTTGATCCCGAGCCGCAGCGTCGTGTGCACTGGCCAGGCTGTCGGGCGTAACGCCAGCAGCATCAATGGCTTGATTCAGCTCAGGAGAGGAGGCTCGCACCGCGTCAAGGGCAGCGGCCATCTCAGCCGGGGTGATGCCGCCGGCCTCTTGGGCCTCGGGGACTTCCTTTTCTCCAGTCATGACCGCAGCGTAGAGGATGATCACCCGCAGCGCACGTTGAACGGAATCGGCCACAGGGTACGGACGAACGTACGTGCCCCTGAATTAGCCGAAGACAAAACACGTTTGATGCTATCGCTGCCCTGATCAGATGGTGCGGGCAAGTTCAGACCCGGATCGCCGGAAGCATGCTGTGGATCGATACGGGCGCCTCACCTGAGGCGGCTGTGGTATGGAGATGTCTCAAACGGTGATGCGTATGGTCAGTGCGACCAGCCGGTCATTACTAAAGGAGTTACGCAAGCCGGCTTCGTAGGGCTTCGACTACACCGCCGTTACGCCTCCGCTACACGCCGCCGGACCGCCAGGTCTCTTGCCGAGCGGACGGAGTCGATCAACTCTAGACTTATCAGAATGGACTTTGGCGTCCGATACTTCCCGACACACGATGGCATGAAGCCGGGCGCGATGGCTCAAATAATTGAGGAGAGGGCGCAAGATGTGGTGTTCTTCGCCGAGCACACCCACATCCCGGCCAGCCGGAAGACTCCCTGGCCGGAGGGTCCCGACGGCGCCCCTCTACCAAGAAAGTACTGGCACTGCTACGACCTGTTCGTGGCTCTGACAGCTGCCGCCGCAGCGACATCGACCCTGCGCGTCGGTAGCGGTATCTGCCTGATCATCGAGCGTGACCCCATCATCACCGCGAAAGAGGTGGCAAGCATGGATCATTTATCCGGTGGCCGATGCGAATTTGGCATCGGTGCCGGCTGGAATTGTGAGGAGATGCGCAACCACGGCACCGATCCCCGTAA
>JBOHHD010000323.1:0-8580 GCA_050700515.1 Pseudonocardiaceae bacterium | reverse complement strand
CAGCAGGAGGAGCATCGCCGGGCCGGTCGGCTGGGAGCGGTCGGCTGGGCGCTGGCCGGTATCGGTATCGCGGTGCTGCCGTGGTTGCTGTACCTGGGCCTGCTCAACGATCCGCTCGTCGGCATGCTGGGGCTGGTCACGATCCTCGTCGGCACGGGGATCGAGGTGCTCCTGGCCTGGCGCCTGGCGCGCAACTACAGCCCCGACTACGCGCTGCTGTGGAGCCTGCGGAAGGTGGCGGCGCAGGCCGGGGAGCTGCTGAGGCTGAAAGCCAGCGGCAAGGCGCTGTGGTTCGCCGCCGCCGGAGCCGTCACCCTCGTGATCTTGACCATCATGCTCGCCCCGGCGGTGCCGATCCTGGTCATGGCCGCGCACCTGGTGGGGGTGGGGCAACGGGAGCGAGCCTGGGCGCAGGTCCACGCCCGGGGGCAGCGAGAGGCGCTGGGCAAGCCATGAGCGGGGAAACGGTCAGCGTCGTGGAGGTGTGCGGGGTCGCGGCGGCGGGCAGCTTGGTCGCCGCCCGAGCGGTCGCCGGCGTGGTCGCCGGGGTGGCGGGAGCCGGTTTGAGCGCCCCCGGCGCGGCACTGAGCGCGGTGGGGCGCCGGATGGAGGCGCACTACGCCCGCCATCAGCAGCATCACGCCGCACTGGTCGAGTGGGAGGCCGCAGCGCGGGAGGTCGTCGACCGCAACGCGCGGTTGTCGGTGCTGGCCGCCCGGCCGGGTGGCACCCCAGGGCTGCCGCCTCCCCTGAATCTGCAGGGACAAAGTCTGGAGGAACTCACCTCCTGGTGCGCCGCGACCGACGAGGCATTGCAGGAGGTCGAGCGCGCCCTGCTGGCCGAGGCGGCCGTGGCGGTGTCGGTCGTATTGGACTCGGTCGGAGGTTCGGTGGAGGCGGCCGGCCTCCTGACGGCGCACAGTTTGGGAGGACAGGAGGGGGGAGGGGACAGCGTGGCAGGCGCCGCGCCACCCCCGGAGCTGGTCGCGGCCTGCCACCGGATTCTCGGTGGTCTCACCGCGGACGTGCCCTCAGACGTTCGGGCCGAGGTGCTCGACGCGGTGGCCCGGGTCCAGGAGTGCACCACGCCCGCCCACCGGCAGACCTGGCTGGCGGAGCTGCGAGTGCGAGTGCGACAGGCCAACGCCGTGACGGCGCGGCGTCGTGAGCAGGCCCGCACAGCGGCCACCATGCTGCAGGCACTCGCCGAGTCCACCGAGGAGCGCACCGCAGCGGTGCGGGCGGAGCTGGAGGGCGTCGTCGCGGGGCACCGCGAGCTGGATCCCGAGGTGCACCGCAGCGCCCTGGCCGCCTGCGAGGAGGTCCGGGCGGCGCGGGAGAACGCCTACGTCCGCGACTGCCTCACCCGGGCACTGGAGCGGCTCGGGTATGAGGTCGAGCCGGGGTTCGACACCTTCACCGCCCAGGGCGCCCGGCTGCGACTGGTCCGGGACCAGTGGCAGGAGCACGCGGTGAGCGTGGTGCTCAACGACGGCGAGGTGCGCGCCATGGTGGTGCGCACCGAGAGCGCCGAGGGCACCGACGTCGAGCGGCTCGACGTCGAGCGCGAGCAGCAGTGGTGCGCGGACTTCGAGGAGCTGCGTGATCACGTCGCGGGCGACGGGCTGCGCCTGAACGTCCAGCGGCTCGTCCCGCCCGGTGAACGCCACGTCCCCGTAGCGGCCCGGCGCCAACGTCCGGCGCGCCGCGACGAGGGTAAGCAGGAGCGCCGGCGGTGACCGCGCCCGCCGGTCCGGTGATCGCAGACGCCAGTCCCGCCTTCGTCCGAGAGCTGGCCACGACCCTGCCCGTGCATGCCCAGTACGTGCTGCACGGCAACCTGCGGGACGTCTTCCTGCTGGGCTCGGCCGGGGACGGTCACCAGGTGGCCGGCGAGCGCGCGCAGTTCGTGACCCTGCCCGAGCTGCTGTGGCGCACGCTGGCGCCCAGCGGGTACGAGTGCCTGGTGACCTTCGATCCGGTCGCGGGCCTGGGTGCCTACCCACCGAGCGCGCAGGCGGTGGCCAGCGGGATCCTGGGCGCCAAGATCGGTGGCGAGGCCGCGCCGTCGCTGGAGAAGCTGTGCAGGCACCTGCACACGATCGCCGCCGCGCCGCGCCGGGCCGCGTTCCTGATCGACTACGCGTCGCGGATCGCGCTGGACCCGACCCGGCTGGAGCGGGCGGAGCGGGACTTCTTCCTGTACTGCGAGAAGCTCTCGCGGGAGGTCGACCCCACCCCGGGCCCGCCGCAGCGACCCAGCCCGCTGTACAACCCGTTGATCTGGCTGGTGGAGCGCGACCAGGACCTGCCGGTGTGGCTGACCGCGGGCAACGAGCGCATCCGCACGATCAGCATCCCGCGACCGGACTTCGGGGACCGGCAGGACACCGCCCGGCTGCTGGCCCGGCTGATGGGGGTGTCCGAGCCGGACGCCGATCCCGAGGCCGCGCAGAGCTGCCAGCGCTTCGCCGAACAGGCCGACGGGCTCACCCTGCAGGAGATGATCGAGGTGACCCGGCTGGCGCAGGACCGCGGACTGAAGCTGGCCGACCTGCCCGACGCGGTGCGCACCTACAAGCTCGGCGTGCTCGACAGTCCCTGGCGACGTGGCTACCTGCGCAAACGCATCGCCGATGGGCAGTCCTCCGTCTCGGCCCGGGTGGTCGGGCAGCCGAGGGCGATCACCAAGACCCTCGACATCCTCAAGCGGGCCGCGCTGGGGTTGTCCGGGGCGCAGGCCACCAGTTCGTCGCGGCCGAGAGGGGTGCTGTTCTTCGCCGGACCGACCGGGGTGGGCAAGACCGAGCTGGCCAAGGCCGTGGCCGAGCTGGTGTTCGGCGACGAGTCGGCCTACCTGCGCTTCGACATGAGCGAGTTCGCCTCCGAGCACGCCGGTGACCGGCTGATCGGCGCGCCGCCGGGCTACATCGGCTACGAGGCGGGCGGGGAACTGACCAACGCGGTGCGCCAGCAGCCGTTCCGGGTGGTGCTCTTCGACGAGATCGAGAAGGCGCACGACCGAATCCTGGACAAGTTCCTGCAGATCCTGGAGGACGGCAGGCTGACCGACGGCCGCGGTGCCACAACCCACTTCTCCGAATGCATCCTGATCTTCACCTCAAACCTGGGCTCGCTGACCGAGGACGAGACCGGGCGGCGGGTGCCCACGATCCGCCCCGGGATGGCCTACGCCGAGCTGGAGAGCTCGATGCGCCGGGCGATCGCCGAGCACTTCACCCTCACCCTGGGCCGCCCCGAGCTGCTCAACCGGTTCGGCGACAACTTCGTGATCTTCGACTTCATCGGCGCCGAGGCCGCTGAGCAGATCTTCGAGGGGCAGCTGCGCAACATCCTGCGCCGGGTGGCCGATGAGCACCGGATCGCGGTGCGGTTGGGCGTGGAGGTCCACACGCAGTTGCGCACGAGGTGCACCGAGGACCGGTCCCGAGGTGGCCGGGGCATCGGCACCGCATTGGAATCCCACCTGATCAACCCACTGGCCCGGGCGCTCTTCGACGGCGACCACACCCCCGGCACCTGTGTCGAGATCACCTCGATCGACCCGACCGGCCCCAGCCTGACCCTGGAGCTGCGGTGACAATGCTGCGGCTCAACCGCACCCACTACCCGGTGACGGTGCTGGGGCCGGGGGTGCGCGCCGGGATCTGGGTGCAGGGCTGCACGATCGGCTGCTCGGGCTGCGTGGCGCGCGACACCTGGGACGCCGAGGGCGGCGCCGAGGTCGACGTCGCGGCGGTGCTCGACTGGCTGGCGGCGATCGAGGGACCGGTGGACGGGGTGACGGTGTCCGGCGGGGAGCCCTTCCAACAGCCTGCGGCGCTCACCGAGCTGCTGGACGGCATCGCGGCCTGGCGCCGTGATCGGCCCGGGGAGGTCGATGTCCTCGTGTACTCCGGGTACCCGTGGTCGCGGCTGAGCGGGACGCCCCGGTTCGCCGCACCCCTGAGCCGGTGCGACGCGGTGATCGCCGGTCCCTACGTCGCCCGGCGCAACAGCGGCGCGGCACTGCGCGGCTCGGACAACCAGCGGGTGGTACCGCTGAGTCCGCTGGGCGAGCGCCGGTACTCCCCGCTCGCACCGAAAGCCCGCCAACGGATGCAGGTGGCGGTGCACGAGGGCCGGATCTACTGCATCGGCATCCCACGGGTGGGTGACATGGACCGGCTCACCGAGCACCTCGCGGACGCGGGCGTCCTGTTGGGAGACCCGACATGGCGACCGTGACGTGCATCTTCTGCCACGCCGAGAACCAGCGGGGCGACCAGCTGTGCTGGTCCTGCTTCCGCAAGCTGCCCGCCGAGTCGGCCGAGCCCTTCGCACCGGAACCCGTCACCAATGCGGCTGCCGATGAGCCCGTCGCCGCTCCGGCCACCTGCCCGCACTGCGGGGAGGACGTGCCCGACCCGCGCAACCGCGTCTGCGTCGAATGCCACCGCCCGCTGACCCTCGCCGAGCCGGTGCGGTTGAGCTTTTCCAACGGTGCGGTGACGGTCGACGCCACGCAGGCCGTCCCCCTGGGCCGGGACCCGGCGAGTTCGCCGGTGGCCGGGCTGTTCGCCGACCGGGACAACATCTCCCGGCTGCACGCCACGGTCGGCGTCGACAACGACGGCGCCTGGGTCCGCGACGAGAACTCGCTCAACGGCACCTACGTCAACGACGTGCCCGTTCCCCCGGGCTCCCGGATCGGACTGACCGACGGCGACACCCTAAGGCTGGCCGCCGACGTCACCGCCACCGTCCATCAGCGGGAGAGCTGAGAAAATGGAGAGGCGGGATGAGCGAAGATCCCTGCGGTGGGTGTGACCACAATTCACATCCACCGCGACCCGGGTTCGCGCTCAGGGTTTGACCTGAGTGGGATCCTTGCTCAAGCGCCAGTACTGATGGAACGTCGGCCTTCCCCAGGTACGGATAGTCGTCACTCGCTCATCCCTTACGAGATTGGCATAACGGATTCCCAGGGCGTAGTCCGGAAAACGTTTGGGTGAGATTGCATAGGTGTCGGGGTCGCCGCTGACCGGAATCAGGTTCCAACTTTGAAGGTCGATGTCTTTATCGTTGCTGGGCCTCCGATCCTTCGTCCTCGGTTGACCGACTCCACCACTCCCCACCGTGTTAGTCGCGGCCTCGAGGTAAAGCTCTCTCTTCAGAGTTGGGTTCTCCATAGCAGTAGCTATAAGGTAGGTTCCATCAGCTTGATTAGTGAAGACCCATAGATGACCAAGAGTTCCCGGAGGAGGCGGGTCCGCGTCCCACACCTGGATGTCGTAATTAACGGTCGCCCGCTGATCATCAGTGATCAGATAGATACCCATGATCTGGTGAACCATCATCCAGGTACCCGAGCGGTCGGCAGGTCGTGACACGGGGACGTCCTCCTCTGAAGGATCTATTGACGGTAGTAGCTCAGTGCTATCTGGGCGTGTGCCGCATGCGGGAACCGTGACCTTGACGGTCTTGGCGCCGATGATGTGGCCATCGGCGACCACATCGAGCGAGCCGTTGAAGATCTGCGGCTCGCCAGCGCAGGGCACATTGCCCACCCAGGAAACATCAAAAGACACCTCATGGTCCTGGTCTCTATTGAGCGGACCATGGCCCTTATCCGGTGCGATCGAGCGCACGAACCCCGCCGTAGCGCCACTGGCCACCAGGCGCACGTTTTGTACGGTCGTGATTTGGGTCTGTACCAGAGTGGTGATGGTGTCCACCACAGTGTCCGCACTGACCCCTTGAACGAGCTTGCCGCCGGTCGCCTGCGCGATTCTGGTGCCCTGCCCGGACGTGCCGCCGGGCTCACCACACGCGGACTTGTATCCCGTCGCCGCCGTCTTGGGATCGTCATCGAGGCCGGCCGGAGCCCGATAGTTCGTGTCCATACTCAAGGCCAGGACCACGATCTTCTCCGCCTTCAGCTTGTCGGTCACCGATTGCTCGGTGATGTCGTACGACAGGCGGGAGATCTTCTTGCACACCGGGTCATGCCCAGCGGCGTCGCCGAACCATACGACGATCCGCCTGGAGTCTGCACGCCAACCAATCGCTCCTCCCGGAGGCTGGGCAAGCTGGTCGAGTGCGTACAGCTGAGCCTCCGGTGTATCTCTCCCCGGAGTCGTGTCCCAACCATCGATCGCGGTCTTGATCGCTTCCACCTCATCGGTGAGGACTCGATGCGCAAAAGCGTAAGGGTGCTCTGTGGCCACCGGTGCGGGAAAATCTTTGTAGTCACCAACACCGAACCACACATCCGCACCCAGGCCGCGCACCGTGCTGACGATCTTCGTGATGCCGCTTTTGACCCTCGTGATGGCGGTGTTCATACTACCTGTCGTGTCCGCGAGAAAATAGACGTCCACTTTGGTCGCCACGCCACCGATCTTCGGGATGCCGACCTTCACCACCTCGGCGAGGGTCTCATCCTCGTCCAACGAGAGGTCGTTTGTCGCGGGAGAAACTTGTACCGTGGAATCCGTCAAGATCGCACCCTCCTAAGATAGATTAGACCATTACGTGATTACACGGAAAAAATCGCAGCGCGCAGGTTGCCGAAAGTTTCGCTTCCCCGCTCGCGTTTCACAACCTGGCCGACACGACTCACATAGCCCGCAATTCGGACACAGTCGGCGAGCTGACACAAATTGCACAGAAACCATACATCGAGTCAATAATTTTGAGTCTTTTTGTTGAGCAAAAACTGCGGCGCTGCCGAGCGTTTGATCTTTTCCGACATCAACCCCACCCCACCGTCAGCAAACATAAAAGAGATTGATTTCCGAACTGATCGCAGCATCTTCTTCTTGACCACTGAATCGCGATCGAGACGACCTTATTGGCGCCTCCATCAACCCCGTTACCATAACGGCGCCAGCCATATAGACCACGATAGCATCACGGAAGTGTAGAGAAAATAAATTGATATGATGAAACAGAATTACACACAGAAGGATGAACTCGACTACCTACAGTCAGTGGCCTCACGGTCCTTAAGCAGATTCTGACAATTTGGCTCATCAAGATAACGGCCAGGGACGTTCTGCGTATCACCGACGGTTATCACTACAAGATGTGTCCATTCATGGATCCGGTTGAGCTGGGCTATCGCAGAGGGTTGATGCGGATTGCTCGTCCTGGGAGCGGCCCAGCAGGTGGCTCGCGTCGCGCACGACCGCGCACGGTAAACGCAGGTCGCTCTCGCCCAGCACTACAGCCGCTGGGGCGCACAATCGCCGCCAGGCATCAAGCAGGTCTCCCCGTCGGGCCATGGTGGCGATCGGTGGCAGGTGGCCCAGCAGTGTCAGGACAGACCCGCGGCCCGGTTCAGGTCAGCGTGGACGCGGCTGAGTCGAGCACGCCACCATTGCTCTTGCGCCGGGTCGGTCACGGCGTAGGCGTCCAGTAAATCGGGATGTGGACGGGGCGCGGTGCGGGGCACCGGCAGGTAGCCGTCAAGGGGGCATAGCGAGTCGGCGCTGGACACCACGTCACCTTGTAGTAGGGACATGGTTCCCAGGCCGCAGGCGAAGTCGAGTTCCGGCAGTGCACCGGCCAGGGCGAGTTGGGCGGCCAGGCCGATACTGGTTTCCAGCGCGGAGGACACCACGCAGGGCAGCCCGGCGGCTTCGGCGACCCGCAGGGAGCGGCGGACCCCGCCCAGCGGAGTGCATTTGATGACTGCGATGTCGGCGGCCCCGGCGACAGCCACCCGTAGTGGGTCATCGGCGCGGCGGATGGACTCATCAGCGGCGATCGGCACAGTCACTTTGCGGCGGACGGCGGCCAGTTCCTCGATGGTGCGGCAGGGCTGTTCCACGTACTGCAACCCGCCGGCCGCCTTGTCGAGCTGAGGAATCACGCGAAGCGCGGTGTCGGTGTCCCAGAGTCCGTTGGCGTCCACCCGGATCGCTCCCCGGGGACCGAGGGCATCGCGTACCGCCTCGACGCGGGCGAGGTCTTCGCCGAGTGAATCAGGGTGATCGGCGACCTTGACCTTCGCCGTGCCGCAACCGGAGGCGGAGGCGATCTCATGGGCGCGCTGGGGACCTACCGCCGGAACTGTGCAGTTGATCGGGACACGATCACGAACGGGGTCGGGCCACCCCACGGTCGCAGCCTCGATCGCTGTGGCCAGCCAGCCGGCTGCCTCCCGGTCGTCGTACTCCCGGAACGGGCAGAACTCACCCCACCCCGCAGGCCCTTCGATCAGCATCCCTTCCCGGATGGTGATTCCGCGGAAGCGAGTCGTCATGGGTATGGCGTAGACGCGAGCCGCATCAAGATCGACTTCGTCGCCGGTCATGTCGTGAGGTCCTTGTCGTCGTGGGCGCGGCGCAGAAAGTCCGTGATCTCCTCGTCCAACTTTGTCAGGCTGGCCGAGGGTATCGGCTGAATCTGCTGCTGTAACGCTTGGATGCGGCTGATTGTTCGGCTGGTGCTGACCTCGCTCGCTGTGATCAGCGCATCGCGGTTCTGCGCCGCTGCGTGTTCGTGGTCGCCTTCGATCAGGTAGGTGGCGGCGAGATCGGTCTGCACGAAACAGCGGCTTCGCATGCGCCA
>JBOHHD010000322.1:0-4760 GCA_050700515.1 Pseudonocardiaceae bacterium | reverse complement strand
GAGCTGGGCAGGCAATCGCTCGACCTGGCCGAAAGCCTCGGCTCGACCCGAGGAAACGGCCTGCTCCGCGACCTCTACCTCCGGATGCAGCCACACAGCCAGATTCCAGCAGTACGAGACTTCCTGGAACGAACAAAGCTGTTCCTGGGTAGTTGAGAAAACCAGTTCTACTGCCATGGATCTCGATGGGCAACGTGCGATACGACCAAGGCTGACGAGGCAGAGCCACATCAAGATTACCGATCATGTTGATCTCAACAACACTGGCCAGCGCGCCACGCAACCCGACGCACAATCTCCCCCAAGCACCATCCCGAACCAACTCGTGAGCGCTGCGCACCGCTTGATAGCTGAAATAGGGGCTGCCGCCACTCTTGCTACTGCCGTGCCGGGGCCAGCGCCGTGGGTGGGTGAGCAGGAGCCCATAATGAGTGGTGTGCTTGGCCAACGCGGCGAAGTCTCGCACGTTCTCGGTGACCAGGCAGCGCTGCGCGGCAATGGCATAGGCCAGCACGGCCTCGTCATCGCTGCCGACCAGGTCGAAGTCCTCCGCGACAGCGAGGACGTCATGGCCCTGCGCGCGCAACTTCTCGGCCAGGGCGGGTGGGTACATCTCGTCCAGCAGCAGCGTCATGAAGCTTGGTCGTCTGGCTGCCGCAGCAGTCTCTGTTCGGTCAGCCATGCCACTTCGGCCTCATCGGCCAGCTCGTTGTCGACCGCGATCCGCTCAGCTTGGTGGGCGGGTGGCGGTGGCGAGTTCGGCGAGCTCGAGTTCGATCGGGAAGGGTTCAGCCAGCCGCAGGAGCTCACCAGGTCCGGATGAGCTGACTTCGACGTAGTGCCCGTGTTGGGCCTGGTACGACACTGCACTGGGCCCGGGCTTGCCCAGTTCGATCCGCAGATAGTAGTCGATTCCGGCGGTCGCGTAGAGCGGGGGTTTGATCGCGCGATCAGCCGCGACGCTGCCCGGACTGACGATCTCGACGACCATGGCCACGTCGGCCGGGTCCCAGATGGTCAGATCGAGCCCAGGGTTGGTCACCACAGCCAGGTCGGGGATCAGGATCCGGCCGGGTGCCACCCGGACGTTGATCGCTTCCAAGACCTCCAGCCAACCCGGCGCCGCCCGCCCCAATGCATAACAGAGCTGGAACGACAGCCTCTGGTGCCGCCCACCGGCCGCGGGACTCACCAGGAGCCCCCCGTCGAGCAGTTCGATGCGGCGACGGTCATCGGGCAGGGCGAGGTAATCGGGCTCGGACCACGGCCCGACGTGGTCGAGCAGGTCGGGCTGGGCAGGCTGGGCGGGCTGGGCGGGCTGGGCCATCGCCGGCTCACCTCCACACGTCTCGGGGATACGGCCATGGTGGCATGCTGCCGGTGAGCACCGACAGTTCCCCGCGGTCGTGTTGAGCAGACGGTTATCGCCACGGCGAGTCTCGTCGAATCGTCCGGGTCACCCGCTGTTCGGCAAGGTGAGGCCGACGCACCGGAATCAATCGCTCAACTCCACCATGTGAGCCAGGCCGATGACCGTACCGCGCTGCCAGGCGAAATTCATGCAGGTGACATTCATGGTCGTCATTCCCGACTCGGGAATGGGGTCTGGTGACACCTTCGCGTAGACACGCGGGTGGGAACCGACACGAATCAGCGGGCGAACCAGGAGACTTTCTAGGAGGATTGCCCTGCCCGTCACACCTCTCTGTGGAGTGTTCCAGGAGAAGGGTTCATTTTTCGGCCACCCCCAGAGCAGCCGCACCCAGGTCGTAATAGGGTCCGGGATCACGAAGATGGAAGGGGGACGGCCATGAATGCTCGTCCGAATCGGGCGTTCCAGCTCGCCCGACGCTCCCGGGCGCTCACCCAGGCCCAGGTCGCCACGTCGGTCGCTGAGCTGGTGGATCAGGCCACCGGCCGACGGTGCGGGATCGACGCCGACTACGTCTCCAAGGTCGAAAGAGGGGAGATCAGCTGGCCAGGTACGGCCTACCGGTCTGCCTTCCGGGCGGTGCTCGGCGCTGCTTCAGACGCTGACCTGGGATTTTACTGTTCCCGGTCGAGCGAGACGACGCTGGTCGTCACGTCGTCTATCGTCGAGGGCAGGCCGACCTGGGCGGAGGACATCATGCTCGACCATGGCCTGATCCGCTACGCCGGCGCCGCCGCGATCGGTGCCCTGTCGGCGCACCTGCCGGACATGTTGCGTGGGGCGCTGCACCGCATCGCCGTCCCCGCCCGGATCGCCGAACACCACGTCGAGCAGCTCAATCAAGTCGTGGAGTACTTCATGGGCTCCGACGTGCTGTTCGGTGGCGGCATGTCGCGCAACGCCGCCGCCGGGCAACTGGAATGGTGCTGCAAGGTGCTGGCCAAATCGTCGATGTCCGATCCGGTCCGCCGGGCCTGGCAGTCGAGCACCGCCCGGCTGGCCGACGTGGCCGGTTTCATGTCCTTCGATTGTGGTGATCATCTGGCCGCTCGCCGGTTCTTCCTCGTCGCGTTGCAGCTCGCCGCCGAGGCCGGTGACATGCAACAGCGGGTGCATACCCTCACCAGCGCCGCCCGCCAAGCCCTTTGGCTGGACCGCAACGAGCTAAGCCTGGACCTCATGCGGCTCGCCCATGGCGACGACCGGAGCTTGTCCCCGGTCGCGCGGGCAACCCTGACTGCTGTCGAGGCTCGGACACTCGGTCGCCAGGGCGATGTTGTCGCCGTCGAACGCACCATCGGACAGGCAGATGAGTTATTCGACCAGCGAGTCACTGACCCCGACGATCCGACCTGGGCCTGGTACTACAACCCCGCGCAGATGACCGGTGAGGGCGGAGAAGCCCTGTTCGACGCGGCGATGCGCACCGGCGACGCGCGCATCGCCACCATGGCCGAACACCGCCTGCAATCAGGCTATGACCTGCATCCGGTTGAGGCCGCCAGACCTCGCAGCTTCAATCTCATCCGGGCCGCCTGCCTCGTCCTGCGGTTCGACGATCCCCACCGTGGCCTCGGCCTTGCCGACCAGGCTCTCGGTGAGGTCGTACCCCTGCAGTCCAAGCGAATCGCCGACGACATCCGAATGCTCGCCAGAACCGCCGCCCCGCTTGAGGGTGACCCGGCCTTCCGGTCGAGGGTGCGCGAACTGCGCCGCACCGCCAAGCGCGTCGCCCAGGCCGTCGCCTGAATCATCACTCGTTCCAGCCCACTAGCGCGGTACCGTCTCGCAAGGCGGCCAGCCGCAACCGCACCTGCTCGGCCTGGAGCTAGGTCGGCGGTCGAACTCAGAGTCAGATCACCCAGAACAACCCACGCCAGCATCACTGTCGAACTCGACGCGGCACCGGCTCAGGCAGCCAGTTGCAATCTACGGTCCAGCTCAGCGGAGAAGTCGCGGGTGTGGGGGTTGAGCTTGCGGGTGCGCAGCTCGTCGGCGAGGCGGCGCCGGCTGGTCAGGCAGCGCGAGGAGTGGACGTGGGGCAAACGCTCCAAAGCGGTGCGGCCTGTGTCGCACGCCTGCTCCAGCTCGCCGAGACCCAGGTAGGCCGTCGCCAGCGCGGCACCGGACAGCAGCGCGTCGCGCGGGGACCAGTAATCGGGTGCGGCTCGTGGGCCACGTCCAGAGTACCGGCCAGGATCCAGGGTCCCTGCATCCCGACGATCGCGGGGATCAAGCGGGCATCCTGCACAGCACAGCCCGGCCAGAGCTCGCCCACCGCGATGAGCTGACCGCGGGCCTGGGAGAGCACGAATGCGGTCGCCTGACGCACCTCGTCGCGGCGCGGTTGATGGCCTTTGAGCCATTTGTATGGCGCTGTCGGGTGGACCGCCCCCTCGCCCAGCACTCGGCAGATTTCCCGGGCCAGGCGCTCACCACTCCAGGACAAACCAGCCAGGAGCTTGCTCAGCGCGTCGTTCGGGGTATCGGCTGCCATTGTTCCTGTCCTCCCCCTGATGGGAATCGGTCAGTCCGGAGCTGAGGACGTCCATCACCAATGACGGGCGAAATTCAGGGATTTCAGGGAAGATTTCTCTTCCGGAGTCTGCCCGGGTGACGCGACGCTGCTCATGCACCGGGACCAATTAGGCATTTCCAACGATAAGTCCCCGATCAGGGGTGAAAAAAGCCGGCAAGACGATGGCGAACCGCACCTGACCGGAGCGTACATCGAATCGAAGAAAACCATCGATGCAAACCGAGACCAGCCGGCATCAACGCGAACTCATCACGCCGGCCCAGCCGCAATTCACTGAACGCACCCCGGCAGCGATGCGATCCTGGCGGTATGACCGGTGAGTGACGAACTGCACCGGGAGCACTGGACCGTGCCGGTACAGGGCCTGACGCCCACCGATCCCGACGGGCACCGCGCCAAGCCATCGCCCACCGCGAAGGCACCGTGAGCCTGAACTCGACCTGCGGGCACTGCTGGACCACGGCGCGCCTCGACACCGGCGGGGCTGACCAGCTCTCCACCGGGATCTGGACGGCCGCTGGGACCGCGCAGCAGCTCACCACCTGCCTCGGCGACGACGAGCTCCCGTCAACTCAGCCCCTGGACGGCTTGGTTGACCTGCCGGAATCCTGGGGTACACCCGCCGCTGGAGCCGAATCGACCCGCAAGCAGGGCAACGTCAAGTTCGCTTAGCGTTGAATCAACGCTACTCACGGCCACCAAGCACCAGGCAAAACCACATCAGCACACCATCACGATCACTAAAAGCATCAATCAGTGACCCAGCGCACCACCATACCAACCCATGAT
>JBOHHD010000321.1:0-1596 GCA_050700515.1 Pseudonocardiaceae bacterium | reverse complement strand
GTGCCCCGCCCGCTGGTCATCCACGTCGAGCACCAGGACATCACCGGAGAACGACGCATCACCATCTTCGAATACGCAGTCGCCCGTCTCGTCGCCCATGAAGTCGACCATCTGCACGGGATTCTGTGCCGTGACCACCTGCGCGAAGGCGTACGGCCCATCCCCATCGAGCAGTACCGGGGAACCGGCACCAGCTGGCACTATTCAGCAACAGCCGATGCCAACTGTCACCGTTGACCCGTGGGGCAGCGCTGCTATCCCACGGCCGCTGCCAACTGTTGCTGGGTGTCCTCGTCCAGCTTGATGTCGGCGACCGCGAGGTTCTCCTCCAAGTGCCGCACGGACGACGTACCAGGAATCAGCAGGATGTTGGGTGCGAGCCCCAACGTCCAGGCAAGTACCACCTGTGCCGGGGTGCTGCCAAGCCGCTCGGCGCCGCTGAGCACATGCTCGTTACCCAGCACGAAATTGGGCCGGGCGAAGCCGGAGCCCAACGGGAAAAACGGCACGAAGGCGATCCCTCGCGAGGTGCACTCCTCGAGCACGGGCATCGAGGCGCGGTTGACCAGGTTCAGCGGATTCTGCACGCAGGCCACTTGCGTGCCTGCCAGCGCGCGCAGCAGGTGCTCGTGGGTGACGTTGCTGAGGCCGACGCCGATCAACCCTTCATCGCGCGCCTGGATCATGGCGGCGAGCTGATCGTCGAACCGTGGGCCCGCCGCCGAGTTGTCCAGCAGCCGTAGATTGACGGCCGCCAACCGCTCGACACCGAGACTGCGCAGGTTGTCCTCGATGCCTTGGCGCAACTGATCGGGTTCGCAGCCATCCGCCGGACCCGTCGCGACGCGCCCCGACCTTGCTCACCAACGCGAGGGTGTCGGGATAGGGGTATAGCGCCTCCCGGATGAGCTCGTTGGCGACGTCGGGCCCGTAGTACTGCGAGGTGTCAATATGATCGACACCCAATTCCACCGCGCGCCGCAGCACCGCCAGGGCCTCGTCACGATCACGCGGCGGACCGAACACGCCAGGGCCGGGCAGCTGCATCGCGCCGAAACCGATGCGTGCGACAGTGAAGTGTCCGAGCGGGTAGCGTTGCATGACCTGCGGCTAGATAGCCCACGCCGGTCAAGCGCAGCTGGGGGGTGCCGGTCGTTCGCTGACCTCATTAGCTGCGCGAACGCGTTATCGAGCGCCGACGTGGGTGGCGTCGCGGACGGTGCCGACGTACTCCTCGACGAGGTCCTCCAGCGCTACCACCCCTTCGGTGCTGCCGTCAGAGGCGATGATGCGGGCCAGGTGGCTGCGCGAGCGGCGCAGCAGGGCCAGCGCCACGTCGAGCCGGGCGGTGCTGGCCACCTCGGGCAGCGGACGCACACTGCTGGGCGGCACCGGCGTCTCCGGTGGCTGGTCGAGCAGTTCCAGTACATCCTTGACGTGCAGATAACCCACCAGCTGCCCGTCTTCGGTAGCCAGCGGGAACCGGGAGAAGCCGGTCTGGCGCACGGCGTGTTCGATGTCGCCGAGGGTGGCGGCCGCGGGCACCGTGGTCAGCTGGGAGAACGGGATCAGCACATCGGCGACGGTCCGTTGCAC
>JBOHHD010000320.1:0-1702 GCA_050700515.1 Pseudonocardiaceae bacterium | reverse complement strand
GCGGGGAATCCCGCCGCCGACACCACCCGGGCGACCACATCCCGCGCGCCGGTGAGGTACACCGTCGCGTCCTCCTGAGGCACCGCCGTGATCGAGTACGAGAACCGTGGGCTCGACCCGAACTTGCTGTAGTGGCAGGAGGTATTGCCGTAGCGGTCAACATCCGCTGTCGCCACCGGTGCGCGGTCGGTGCCGAGTTGCTGTTGCTGCGCCGGGGTGAGCAGGGTGCAGGTGTCCACGCCGGTCAGGTCGATCTCCCGGGGCCGGGGTGGCAGCGTCGGCTCGGCCGGCGGTGCCACGCTCGGCTCGCCGATCTCGATGTCCGCGATGGACCAGGCCCCGTACGCCGTGATCAGCACCACGAACACCGCGACAGCGGCCGCGAGCACCACCAGCCGCTTACGCACCGGGTATACCCCCGGTGAACGAGGCGGCGATCTCCTCGTCGGTGTACCCGTACTGCCGGGCGACCTCGGTCATCGTCCCCGCCGTCTGGATCAGGTTGTTCACCCACGCCTGGCAGACGTTGAAGTAGGAGTCGTTGTCGTCCCGGAGACGTTCGGTGACCCCCTTGGCCACATCTTCACTGACCGGGTCACCACCCATGGGTACCATGCGCAGCTGGTATTCGATGCTGTTCAGGAACACCTGGAAGCCTTCGGCCTCGGCGAGCAGGGCGGCGCGTTTGGACAGCACATCCTCGCGGCTGACCGTGAACGCGGGCCCGGTGGCCGGCGTCGGAGTCGCGTAATGAGACGCCGGTGCGTAAGGATTTCCGCCATGGGATTGGGTGGGTGATAGTGGCATCGCGGCTGCTCCCCTTACCGACTGGATTCCCCCACTCTGGCGACTGTCACCTTACCTGATGGCGTTGCCCGCCCGGCACGCTTTCGCCGAACTGCGCAGAGCTTCGTTACCCGCCGGACCGGGTCCGGGGATCCACCACTTTTACCCTGGGCGGCGGTCAGCAGGCCCGCGGTATCGCTGGCGGCGAGGGCGTCGAGCGGGCGCAGTGTCCTGACGACGATGCCGAGGATGGTCGTGATCACACGGGTGGCGCTGAACAAGGCGATGGCGACCGATAACCGGTCTGGCCGGCCGGAGAGGGCGAGCCCGCCTAAGGCGAGCGCCTTGCAATCGAGGGCGAAACAGTTCTCTGGAGTTGCTCGTCGGCACGCTCAGCAGCTGCGCGGCGGGCGGCTGAGTCCCCGGCCAACAGGTGAGCCTGCGCCAGGGACAGCCGGGCCGGCTCGGTGAGCAGCAACTCGCCCGTACTCGTGCCGCTTCTTATATTTCAGCGCCCGCACCCACTCCTGTTTGCAGACCGACTCCGGGCCGGCGCTGTCCTCGGTCAGCACGAACAGCAGCCCCCGGCAGGTGCGCAGCGCCTCGACGATCTGCTCGTCCCAGTCCAGCCCGGGACGCAGCTCGCGACGATCCAGCCACACCGGGTACGGCGGAGTGCCCGCGGCCAGCTTGTCGGCCAGACTCACCGCGAACTCCACACCGTCCACGGCGGAGTAGCTCAGGAAGAAGTGACCACCCACCTCAGTGCCCCCACTACTCTGGTTGCAGGCGACCCTAGCCATGTTGATCACATCGGCACGGGTTCGTCTGTCGTGAAGGTACTGAAAGGGGGCGGTGATGACGGGCCCGGGCTTCAGCAGCAACATCCCGTCGATCAACCACAACGCCAATGTGC
>JBOHHD010000319.1:0-2101 GCA_050700515.1 Pseudonocardiaceae bacterium | reverse complement strand
GATCAATGCGCAGAGCTGGAACCCGGCACCGCCGTCGGACCGCCACCACTGCGCAGCCTGGTTGTTCCAGCGCGGGCCGTCGGTACGCCACGTCTGGCCGCCGTCTGTGGACCGGGCGATCCGGCTGTAGTTGGTGCGCCACCGGCCGGGTCCGTACCAGGAACGGACGGACATGAAATGCAGGTACTGCACCCCGTCGACGGCGATCCCCGCCGTGGGGATCACGGTCTCCTCACGCACCGTGGGATCGCGTGGCAGCACCTGCGCGGCGTGCCCGGGGGCGTCCTGAACCATCGATTGCAGCACCAGCGCGCCGGCGGGCTCGTCCAGGCAGGCGTGGGCGAGCACGTTGCAGCGCCAGTCCGCATCCGGGGGGCCGGCGCCGTGGCCTCCCCACCCCGTCCCGTAGCTGTCCCCGAAGGCGACCAGCAGGCCGCCCGCGCCGTCGTCCCAGCAGATGCCCAGATCGGTGGCCAGCACTCCGAACCGGCTCCCGGTCCGGTTCGCCGACCGCTCGCCGGTCACCCAGCCGAGGTCCTCGACGGGTCCAGGCTCCGTCAGCAGCACTCAGATGGGCAGCCGACGGAAGATCGGACGCGGGACATGACGCAACGCCGACATCACGAATCGCATCGGAGCAGGCGCCCAGGCCTGCTCACGGCCCTTGGCCACCGCGTCGACGATCACCTCGGCGACCTGCTCGGGGGTGACCGAGAACGGCGCGGCCTTCATCCCCGCGGTCATCCTGGTGCGCACGAAGCCGGGCCGGATCACCGACACCTTGATCCCCGACGGACGCAGCGCCTCGGTGAGGCCGGTGTAGAACGCGTCGAGCCCGGCCTTGGTGGAGCCGTAGACGAAGTTGGACCGGCGGGCCCGCTCGGCCGCGGCCGAGGACAGGGCGACCAGCGCGCCGTGACCCTGGCGTTGCAGGGCCTTGGCCAGCAGCACCCCGACCGAGACCGCGCCCAGGTAGTTGACCTGCGCCAATTCGACCGCGGTGGAGTGATCGGTCCAGGCCAGCTCCTGGTCACCGAGCAGCCCGAAGGCCACCAGGGTGACGTCGATGTCACCGTCGGCGAACACCTTCTCGATCGTTTCCGGGTGGCCGGCGGTGTCGGCCGCGTCGAAGGGCACCGTCGACACGGTGGCGCCCTGGGCGCGCAGCTGATCCGCGGCGGCGTCCAGGCGCTCCGAAGGGCGGGCCGCCAGCACCACCCGCAGCGGCCGCCGGGCGAGGTAGCGGCTTGCGGTGGCCAGCGCGATCTCGGAGGTGCCACCGAGCAGCAGCAGGGACTGGGGATTACCGACGGCGTCGATCACGGCTTGTCCTTCTTGCAGCTCAAGTCCCATGTCACAGTAGTTCGAGTCTCCTGGAGAGGTCCGATACGAAGATCCCGTCGGGATCGGCGGCGGCGCGGAGCTTGCGCCACTCGTCCATCCGCGGGTACATGCGAGCCAGGGTGGCCGCGGCGGTCCGCGACTCCTTGGCGAGATAGAGCCGCCCGCCCGCGTCGAGCACCTGCTCGTCGAGCCGGTCGCAGAACCGCGCAAGGCCCCGGCGGATCGGGAAGTCCACGGTGATCGTCCAACCCGGCTGGGGAAACGACAGCGGCGCCCGCCCGGCCTCGCCGAAACGCTTGAGCACGTTGAGGAACGACACGTAGCCCGAACGCGCGATCCGCTCGACGACGCCGCGCAGGGTGTGCTGCGCGCCGAAGGGCACCACGAACTGGTACTGCAGGAAACCGCGCGGACCGTAGGCCCGGTTCCAGTCCCCGATCATGTCCAGCGGGTGGTAGAAGGCGGTGAGGTTCTGCACCTCACCGCGCCGTTGCCGAGGTGCCTTGCGGTACCACGCCTGGCTCATCGCGCCGAAGCTCACCCGGTTGGCCAGTCCACCCGGGAAGACGTTCGGCGCGGTGAGCAGTTGCGGGGCGTCGAAGGCCAGCGGCGCGCGGCGCAGCTTGGGTGGCAGCTCGTCGCGGCGGGCCAGACAGCCGCGGGTGAGCACGGCGCGGCCCAGCTTCGCGCCGGTGGCCATGGCGTCGAACCAGGCGGCGGAGTAGTCGTAGCGGTCGTCGGAGCCGTCGGTGAGCAG
>JBOHHD010000318.1:0-2001 GCA_050700515.1 Pseudonocardiaceae bacterium | reverse complement strand
GGGTACCAACGCCGCGTCCGTGGCTGCCCTGTTGCGGCATCTGGGTGAGGGTGCCCGGTTCGATCGGGTCATCATTTTTCTTTCCGATTGTGACGAGGAGGTCGGTCCGTATGGCACTCGGTGGCTCGCTGAGCGGCATTACGACCGGATCGACGCCGGCGCGGTGATCACCGAGGGGGGTTGGATGTTGGCTCCGCCCGGTTCGGTGGAGCCGGTGGTCATCACGTTGACCCGGCAGGAGAAGATCTCCGCCCAGTTGGAGCTCGTCGCCCAGGGGACTACTACCCATTCGTCGCGCCCGTCGTTGGACGCGGCGATCGTGCGGTTGAACCGGGCGGTGGTCCGGTTGGTTGATTACCAGCCCGGCATCGGTCTCACCGAGGTGACCAGGCCGTATTTCGAGGCGTGGGCGGCGGGTACCGGCAACGTGAAGCTGGCTGAGGCGCTGCGGTTGCTGCTGGGTGCCACCGAGCAGGCCGAACGCGACCGGGCCGGCACGCTGGTGATCGGGCTCAGCAAGCACCCGACAGCTCCCGGATGGCCCACCCACCGGCAACCCTGGACACTGATGTCTTCCAGGCGTTGGAGACCGCGGCTGGTCAGACCTATCCGGGCGCGGTGATCACGCCGGGTCTGTTCGAGGCCGGTACCAGCGCCAGCCCGTGGTGACAGCGCGGTATCCTGGTATACGGGATCTACCCTTACGCGACCGATGACGACACGACCTCACGCATGCACGACAACGACGAACGAATCCGGGTAGACGCACTGACTCGCGGCACGGAGCTGATGTACCGGGTGTTCAACCGATTCCGCACCAACTAAGGAATCACCCAGCCGGATCATGCCGGCGAATGGCGAGGGGGGCCTGCACCAGCTTGGTCAAGCGTTGTTGTAGCGCTGAGAGAACCGCAGCTGAGTGACGAATTCGACCCGCACGGCGGAGTGGTGAAATTCGGCGTGCACACCGGGCAGCCGCCGGGCCGCGGCCACCGCGTGCGGCGTGCGCAGCAGCAGCACCTTGGACGGCATAATCTGCCGCGTTCTCGCCGACCGCGCCCCCGCCGACTGCGCCTCCCTCGATCGCGATCGCATCGACGGTGTCCCCGGTAAGCGGGTTTTCGGTGCGTTCAGCCATCAGAGCCCATCATGCCGAAGCACCCGAACAGGGTTGCGACTCGCGTCGTCGCGGCGAAATATGATCGATTCGGGGGCCGCCATGACTCCCACCGCAGCCAAGGAGGGGTCTCATGCTCGGTCCGCAACCAGAGCTCGTCTGGCGGGGACGTATCCATCTCGGTGATGAGCCTGGGGTGTTCGGCGATGCCTTTTATGCCGGGTTGGCCACCGAACTGCCCGTCACCGTGCAGAAAACCGATCCGACCGGTCCGGACACCACCACGTTGGTGGTGGTGACGCAGAACGTCGAGACGTTCTCCGGCTATCCCGGTCACCTGATCACCGCCACGCTGTACGAGGAGGATCCCGACCAGGAGTTCCATTCCATCGAGACCGTGCTGGCCACGCAACGACTGACGAGCACGGACGACAACCGTCGGGAGATCACCCTCGACCTGGCCGGCAAGTCGTCTCCGGCTTTCGTCAGCGTCCGCGTTCGGATCGATACCGAAGTACCGCCGGGACTGTATGACGATTTCGTCGTCACCGGACTGCTCAACACCTCAGAAAACTTCACCTTCGTCGCGGCACTGGGATACCGTTCCTGAGCTGTCCGACTCGACGGGCGACGACGAAGCGCCCCCGGCCGGTGGGGTCCGTCCGGGGGTGCACTCGCGGGGAAGGTGATCAGCCGATGTCGTCTCGGAGCGCGCTGGTGAACGCGGCCCACTGGGCCGGGCTGGTGATCAGTACCGGTCCGGTGGGGTCCTTGCTGTCCCGCACGGCACGACCATCACCCAGATCAGTGACCTCGACACAGGCCCCTTGATCGTTGCTGTAGGTAGACTTCCGCCACATGGCGGGAGGTAGGCGATCTCTCAT
>JBOHHD010000317.1:0-4986 GCA_050700515.1 Pseudonocardiaceae bacterium | reverse complement strand
GGCGACGACCGGCCCGCCCCTCGCCGGTGTCGTGGAAGGAAGGATGTTGAGGTGTCTCGATTCGTGGACCGTGTGGTGATCCATGTCATCGCCGGGGACGGGGGCCACGGGTGTGCTTCGGTGCATCGGGAGAAGTTCAAACCGCTGGGTGGTCCCGACGGTGGCAATGGCGGTCGGGGCGGCGACGTGGTGCTGGTGGTCGATCCCGGGGTGCACACGTTGCTCGATTTTCATTATCGCTCCCAGCTGAGAGCTTCGGGGGGCAAACAAGGGCAGGGCGGAAATCGCAATGGTGCGGCGGGCGAGGACCTCCAGTTGCGGGTGCCGGACGGCACTGTGGTGCTCACCCCGGACGGGGAGGTACTGGCCGATCTGGTGGGAATCGGAACCCGCTTCGTCGCGGCAGCGGGCGGGCACGGCGGGTTGGGCAACGCCGCGCTGGCCTCCTCGGTGCGGAAAGCGCCCGGGTTCGCGCTGCTCGGGGAGCCCGGCGAGGTCGGTGACCTGGTCCTGGAACTGAAGTCGGTGGCTGATGTCGGGCTCATCGGATTTCCCTCGGCCGGTAAGTCGTCATTGGTCTCAGCGCTCTCCGCAGCTCGTCCAAAGATCGCCGACTACCCGTTCACCACCCTGGTGCCCAATCTCGGGGTGGTCACTGCAGGGGAGACGATATTCACCGTCGCGGACGTGCCGGGGTTGATCCCCGGTGCCAGCGATGGCAGGGGACTGGGGTTGGAGTTCCTGCGCCACATCGAACGGTGTGCGGTGTTGGTCCATGTGGTGGATTGTGCGACGCTGGAGCCCGGCCGCGACCCTCTGTCCGATGTGGACACTCTGGAGCAGGAACTGGCCGCATACACCCCGGCGCTGGGTGGTGAGCTGGCTTCCCGCCCACGGCTCGTGGTGCTCAACAAGATCGACGTTCCGGACGCGCGGGAGCTCGCCGAGCTGGTGCGCCCCGAGCTTGAGGACCGGGGGCTGCCGGTGCTCGCGGTATCCACTGCGAGCACCGAGGGTCTCCGCGAGCTCACCTTCGCGCTCGGTGCGGCCGTAAGGCAGCATCGGGCCAGTAGGCCGCTGTCGGAGCCCACCCGGCTGGTGCTGCGCCCCGCCCCGGTCGGTGAGTCCGGTTTCGAAGTCAGCCCCGACCCCGACCGGGCCGGGGGGTTCGTGGTGCATGGTGAGCGTCCGCAGCGGTGGGTGCGCCAGACGAACTTCGCCAATTCCGAGGCCGTCGGATACCTCGCCGACCGGCTGGCTCGGCTCGGCGTGGAGGATGCCCTGGCCAGCGCGGGGGCGGGCCCGGGGTCTGCGGTGACCATCGGCGGCGTCACCTTCGACTGGGAACCCTCCACCCCTGCCGGGGCGGGCGCGGTCCGCCTGGCTGGACGGGGGACGGATCCGCGGTTGGACAGCGACGATCGCACCAGCGCTGCCCAGCGTAAAGCTGCCCGGCAGGTCCGGCGTGCTCCCCGTATTGATGAGTCCCGTGCCGACGATGGAGCGGAGCGAGGGTGAGCCCGACGCGGCACCTCGTGGCGCAGGCGCGGCACCTGGTGGTCAAGATCGGCTCCTCCTCGCTCACCACTGCGGCAGGCGGATTGGACCGAGCCCGGCTGGACACCCTGGTCGATGCCCTGGCTGGCCGCGTCGCGGCAGGCACGCACGTGGTGCTGGTGTCCTCCGGGGCCATCGCCGCCGGCCTGGCGCCGCTGAACCTGCGTCGCAGGCCTCGGGATCTGGCCACCCAGCAGGCCGCCGCCAGTGTCGGGCAGTTGGCGCTGGCACACGCCTATGGCGAGTCGTGGGCACGGCACGATCGCACGGTGGGTCAGGTGTTGTTGACCTCTGATGACGTGGTCCGACGCGCGCACTATCGCAATGCCCAGCGCACCTTCGCCCGGCTTCGCGGCCTCGGGGTGATACCGGTGGTCAACGAGAACGACACGGTGGCCACCGAGGAGATCCGGTTCGGGGACAATGACCGGCTGGCCGCTCTGGTGGCACACCTGGTCGGTGCTGACGCACTGGTGCTGCTCTCGGATGTCGACGGTCTGTACGACGGCGATCCACGCCGTGGCTGTGCTGTCCTTGTTCCGGAAGTGTTCGGGCCTGCGGACGTGCGCGGGGTGCAGGCCGGCAACGGCGGCGCATTGGGCACCGGGGGGATGGCGTCCAAGCTGGACGCCGCGACGATGGCCGCCCAGGCCGGGGTCCCCGTTCTGCTGGCAGCCGCGACGCAGGTGGGGCGGGCGTTGGATGAGGCCGATGTCGGCACGGCGTTCGCTCCGACCGGGGTGCGCCTGTCCGCCCGGCGGTTCTGGCTCCGCCACGCGGCGGGGGCAACCGGCCGGCTGCGCCTCGACGACGGCGCGGTGGCCGCGGTGCTGGGCCGCAGGCGTTCGCTGCTCGCCGCAGGTATCACCGGAGTCGAGGGTGACTTCGAGGCCGGTGATGTGGTGGAACTTCTGGACGCCCGGGGCGCAGTGATCGCCCGGGGAATGGTCGGGTTCGACGCCGGAGAGCTGCCCGCCCTGATCGGCCATTCCACCCAGGACCTACCCCCCGAATCCCGCCGCGAGGTCGTACACGCCGACGACCTGGTACCCCTATAACCAAGCCCTCCCGGCGTGTCCGCCCTTGGTGCAGGCTGTGTCCGCCCTTGATGCCCGGTGTATCACGCGTGACGTCTCACAGGGTCGTCGCAAGGGCGAACGGCAGAACGGCCGGAGCCCCGGCCCGACGCAGGGCGCGAACCGCCACGGTGAGCGTCCAGCCGGTGTCCACCCGATCGTCCACGAGCAGCAGCGGCCCCGACAGCGCGGGAAGCTCAGGCGCCACCAGGGAAGGCAACAGCTCGGCGGCGCGGTGCGCGGAGTTGGCAGTCGAGGGAGTACTCGCGGCACTGGTCACCGTGCCCAACAGCGGCAGGTGACCGATCACGGCGATCCGCTCGGCAAGATCGGATACCAGCTTTGGGCGGGAGCCGGAGCCCATCGCGACCACCCCTACCGGGCGTGCCGCCCAATCCCAGCCGGCGAGGACGGTGACGCAGGCGTCGACCAGTTCCTCGGGTACCGGCCCATCTTCCGCGCTCGGTGAGAAGAGCTCCCGCAGCCGTACACCCCAGCCCAGATCGGTGAGCCGCCCGAGGGCACGTCCGGACTCGGCCAGTTCCGCAACCGGGATGCGTCCGGCGAGGTTCACCCCCAACGCGGCGAGCCCGGTCGGCCACTGTCGGCGGGGCGCGATCTCCACTCCAGGCCGGCCCCGATTGGTCCGACGTAGCCGGTCGCGGGCACTGACCAGGGCGGTCTCCGGTACCTGCGCCGACCAGCGCCGGGCGGTGCAGTTGTCGCAGCGTCCGCAGGGTGTGGCTGCGGGGTCGTCCAGTGTCCGGCGCAGAAACTCCATCCGGCACACATCAGAGCTGACGTAGGACAGCATCGCCTGCTGCTCGGCTTGCCGGGCCTCGGCGATGCGGGCATAGCGGCGTGCGTCGTAGCGCCAGGGCTGTCCGGTCGCGATCCAGCCACCGCGCACCCGGCGGACCGCGCCGTCCACGTCGAGGACCTTGAGCACGACCTCCAACCGGGTGCGGCTCAGCTCCACCCGGGCTTCCAACGCCGGGGTCGACTGTGGTCCCGCCGCCTCGGCGAGGACCTCCAGGATCCGCCGGACCACCGGCTCCGTCGGGAAGGCGAGTGAGGCGAAGTAGGTCCAGATATCGCGGTCCTCCGGCCCGGGCAGCAGGATCACTTCGGCTCGCCGCAATCCTCGTCCGGCGCGGCCGACCTGCTGGTAGTACGCGATCGGTGAGGCCGGCGCACCCAGATGTACCACGAACCCCAGATCAGGTTTGTCGAATCCCATACCCAGTGCCGAGGTGGCGACCACGGCCTTGACCCGGTTGGCCAGCAGGTCGGCTTCGATCGACTCCCGCTCGGCGGCCTCAGTGCGCCCGGTATAGGCCGCTACCCGGTGCCCGGCTGTGCGCAGGAAGGCCGCGACGTCGTCGGCGGCGGCGACGGCGACGGTGAGCACGTAGATGATCCCGGACCCGGGCAGCTCTTCGAGATGCGCCGCCAACCACGCCAGCCGCTGCTCGGAGGTCGCCAGCCGCAGTACGGCCAGGTGCAACGAGTCGCGATCCAGCGAGCCGCGGAGCACCAGTGCATCCCCATCGACCACGCCAAGCTGCTCGGCGACGTCATGCACTACTCGGTCGTTCGCCGTCGCGGTGGTGGCGAGCACCGGTACTCCGTCCGGCAGCTCTCGGAGCAAGGTGCGTAACCGGCGGTAATCCGGCCGGAAATCGTGCCCCCAATCGGAGATGCAGTGCGCCTCGTCGACCACGAGCATCCCCGCCGTGGCGGTCAATGCGGGCAGCACACCGTCCCGGAAGTCCGGGTTGTTCAATCGCTCCGGGCTCACCAGCAGCACGTCGATCTCACCGGCCCTCACCCGATCCTGCACCTGTGCCCAGGAATCCGGATTGGACGAATTGATCGTGGCGGCGCGCACCCCTGCCCTGGCTGCGGCGTCGATCTGGTTGCGCATCAACGCGAGCAGCGGTGAAATGATCACTGTGGAGCCGGTGCCCGTAGCCCGCAGCAGCGCGGTCGCCACGAAGTACACCGCCGACTTGCCCCACCCGGTGCGCTGCACGACCAGGGCGCGGCGCCGGTGCGCTACCAGTGCCTCGATGGCGATCCACTGATCGTCGCGTAACCGAGCTTGGGGACCTGCCAATGCTTGGAGTACCTCCTCGGCAGCCCCACGCAGATCCATATCCCCATGCTCTCCCATCACAGTTGACATGCGCCCCGTAGGCTCCAGTGCCGTGCAGCGGCAAACGAGCTTCGACACGGGCACCGATTCCGGGACCGAGATTGTTGCCGGTTGTGCGCGGCGAGCGCAACGGGCTGCGCCTGCGCTCGCCGTGGCCACCGAGAAGGTGATCGACGAAGCATTGCAGGCCATGGC
>JBOHHD010000316.1:0-3546 GCA_050700515.1 Pseudonocardiaceae bacterium | reverse complement strand
CCCGGGCGGGTCTGCTCGACCCACGCCCGGGGCACCGTGTGGCAGGCGGCGGTGGCCAGCACCCGGTCGTAGGGGGCACCAGGTGGGTGGCCGAGCGCGCCGTCACCAGTGATCACGCTGACCGCGCCGAACCCCGCCCGGTCCAGCGCGGCGCGGGCGGACTCGGCCACCACCGGGTCGATCTCGATGGTGGTGACGTTCTCGGGACCGAGCCGGTGGGCCAGCAACGCCGCGTTGTACCCGGTGCCGGTGCCGATCTCGCACACCCGATGCCCTTCGGTGAGCTGGGTACGGGCCAGCATCATCGCCACCAGCGAAGGCTGGCTGATCGAACTCGTCGGATACGTGCCGGGCCGCCCCGGCGCGGTGGCACCATCGTCAACCTGGGTGTACAGCGGGACATCAGAGTGGACGAGTTCCAGCCAGTCTGCTGGGTCGTCCTGCCGGACCACCGGTCGCACCGGCGGCCGCTTCCCGATCCATACCGCATCCGGGACGAACAACTGCCGGGATACCCCCCGGAAAGCATCCTGCCAATCCCTGTCGACAGCGCCGGACGCGCACAACTCATCGATGAGATGCTCCTGATTATCCGGAACTCGCCTGCCCACTAGTGCTTCTCTCTGCCGTCATCGACTGGCGGCACCGAACGGCCTTCCTGCTGGCCATCCCCAGTGATCTCTTCTGCGGTTTTGTCTCGATGCCTGCCTTCGTCTCGACCCTTGTTTTCGTCTCTATTCTTGTCTTCGTCTCGATCCTTGCTGCCCATGGCGCTCTCTCCTCATAACGATCATGAAAAGTAAGCGTAATCGCATCAGCATCGCTAGTCGTGATCAAGGCGCTGACCACTAGTTGTCGGCGCTCTGTCATGAACCGCTTCTCTGTGGTATGGAATTGTGCGTAGCGGCCGCTCGCTGCGGCCCGCTCGCGCGGGGACGGACAGATTCGGCAGGCGGATCGACGCCCGCGATGCCGCGCTGATGGACGTTGTGTCGGTTACGCCGCTACGCGGCGGTGGCAGTCAGGCGGTCGCGGAGTTCGGCGACGCCGGGGCTGGGGTGCAGGGGTTGGAGCACGGTGTTCAGCAGGCGCAGCCGGTCGCGGTTCTCCGAGGAACTCTGTGTCGAGATGAGGTCGATGGCCTGGTGGCCGAGGGTGACCGCGGTGTCGTGGTCCCCGGCGATCGCGTGGGCACCGGAAAGATCAGGCAGGTAACGACCACGGAGCCGGGAGTAGCCAGCGCCGTAGCGGTCTACGACCTCGCGCAGCAACAGCACCGCCCGCCCAGCGATGGCCGGGTCCCGACCGGGACGGGCCAGCGCGTAGTAGGCAGAACCCTGGCCGCCGCCGGGGCCCGCACCGTTCTTACCGATGTACTCCGTCCACGGCGGGGACGTTGTCGGGTCGATGTTGCTGAAGTGCTCGGTGGCCTGGCCGCAGGCGCGCTCGCAGGCCCTCGCGTCGCCGTGGGCGGCATAGGCCTGGGCCTGGATGTTGGCCAGCAGGCCGGTGGTGGATTCGGCCACCGGGTAGCGGCCGACCGCGGCGGCGTCGCCGATCCGGCCCAGGTGCACCGCCTCCTGGGGGCGCTCCAGGTGCACCGCTTGCAGTGCCATGTCGGCCAGCAGGTACACGGTCAGGTCGGTGGCCTGGGGGTGCTCGGCGTCGCGGGCGAGGGTGAGCCCGATCATCCACAGCCGCCGGGCCGCTTCGTGCCGGTTGGCCACAAAGCTCATCCACCCCGCCTGGGCGGCCAGGTCCGCCGCCGCGAGCTGCAACCGGGGCACCAGCTCCTCGGCGATCTGGGCATCCAGCAGCGGCAGCACCGCCTGCACCTGAGCGATGGCGGCGTCCCGGGCCAACCCACTGTCGCCCGTGAAGTCCTGATGGCGGAACGTGGCGGTGAGCTGCTCGATGATCTCGATATCGGCGACACCGACGCGGCGCACCCCGGCGGGGTCGGCCTGGGGCAGGAGGGCCATGAGCCGGCCGATGTCCAGCCCGGCCGCGCCTGCCACCCCGAGGGCCAGCCCGGCGACGTGCTGCGTGAAGTCCCTGCGGTCCATCCAGTTCTCACCTTTTCGCCCGGTCGCCCTCGTCCGACCCAGGGTAACCCCGCGTCCGGTAAAACCGAGGAGTTCGGCGGGGATTCCGAGGACGGTGGCGATCCGGGCGACGAGGCGGACGTCGCACAGCCAGGAGGCGCCGCGTTCGATCGCCGAGATCCGGGACTGGTCGAGACCGAACAGATTGCCCAGGGTCTGCTGGGACCAGCCGGTGTGGGCGCGGACCTCGCGGAACAGGGTGCCGAAGTCATAGCCGGCCAACGCGGCCACGATCCGGTCCTGAAGGTAGAAGCCGGGCGGCAGGGCGCGATGAGGATCGAGCCCGATAGTGCGGCAGGGGCCGCATCTCGTGCCCGGTCGCTGGCCGCGACGCAGTCCTGCCCCGCACTCCGGGCAGCTGACTCCTCCGGTGGTGCTCACTCGGGTACCCCCTTCAGTCGCGCTGACGCTCCGTCGGCGTAATCGGCTCACCGTGGTGACGCCGTTGCGCACCGTGGCTCTATCACGAGGGTGATCGACCACGCCAGAGCGAATAGCACTGACGCAGTCATCCAGGCAGTGTTGATGTTGAGCAGTCCCCCGACCTTCGGTCTGATCACCACCGATCGTGGCGCGGCGGCGACCCTCCCCCCGTCCCCTCCGCGCCACGGTCTCCACGGGAGGAGGGCCGGTCGATGAGGAGTCCGTCGGGTGCCGCGCACCGTCTCGGGCAGATGCCGCGCCAGGTGCTGGCGTCAGCGGTGACGGTGGCGGAGATCCAGCGCCGGTTGCGGCGCGAGGCGGCCCGATCCGCCAGACCGCCTCGGGTCGTCACCGTGGTGGCGCGGCCACTGGCCGCTGCCAGGTGAGCGGACCCGAACCGGAGCTGCTCGCTGATCGCGGTAGTGATCATGTTGCTCTGGAGTATCCCGAGGTGGGGAGGGGGTGCTGGGGTGAGTCCAGCCAGAAATGTTGGCTACCGTCGGGGGTGATGGTGAGCCCGAAACGACGGTAGTCGGGGCTGCCGATGCTGTCCCACCAGTCGTAGGCGGCCTTGGCCTCGTCCCACAGGTAGCGGGGGCCGTGCTGGCGGATGGGGAACTCGGTGGCTCGCGGGGTGATGGTGATGGCCGCGCGGGAGCCGGTGGCGGGATCGAACAGCCACATGACCGCATCGTAGGGATCACCGTCCTGGGTGATCTGCTGGTAGTGGCAGCCGGGGGTCAGCAGGCCCACGACGAACGAGGCGCTGAAATCGTTCAACCGGTAGGGATGCGTATTCGTGGTGGTCTGTTTTTCATAGCTGACCTCCGGTTGAGCGGTCAGCCACCCGAAGGGGACACGCTGTTCACGCAGCCACATGAAGGCCACATTTCCGTCGAAGCGCCCGGTAGCGCTGCCGTCCTCGGTGACGTCGAGGTGCAGTAGAACACCGTTGTGGTAGCTGGTGCCCCAGGGGGTCACGATGCGCCCACCTGGGCGGGTCTGCTCGACCCACGCC
>JBOHHD010000315.1:0-2382 GCA_050700515.1 Pseudonocardiaceae bacterium | reverse complement strand
GGTATCGGCGCAGACAGCCCTGGGGCGTACCCCTGAGCTGGAAGAAATCGCAGTCGTACGCTCTGCGGCCGACTTGGCATGCCTCAGTGGCCCGCAGGTGGATTACCTGGAGCCGCTCGTCCAGCGGTACGCGGATGTCCATTGCTGCCCTTCCGGCTTGGCCTGATGGTTCGCGGTGGGATCGGGCCCGAACACCACGGTCTTGGCGGTGTGGGCCAGGACGGTTTGGGTCGGGTAGGGCAGGCCGTGCCGATTCCACGCGAAGATGATGTGGTGGGCCAGGATGGCGCGCAGTCCGCGGTGCAGCAGCCCGTCGGTTGCGAGGTTGGCCAGTTCCCTGCCGGCAGCGGCATAAGCCATTGTCCATTCGGCGGCGAAGGCCAAGGGTGCGCCCTCGCGCATGAGGCTGGCGGTGTCCACGCTCATCAGCCGTCGCAGATCGGTCTGCAGCGTGTGGAGTCTGTCGGCAGGGATCTGCTCGGGTAGTTCGCGGTGCTCGGCTACCCGCGCCCAGACGTCCCCCGCCTCGTACCAGTCCAGTCCGGCTGCGCGCAGCAGGGTGCTGCACAGGATGATCGACAGTTCGCGGCGGTGCCCGTTGCCCGGCTGGCGCTGGGTGTCGGTGAGGTGGGCGAGCAGGTGTCGGCTGTCGAGGTGGAAGAGGCGGTGGGCGGACGCCATCGCCTCGGTGCCGCCGAAGGCGTGGGTTTCCGGCTCGTAGACGACCTCGGTCACCTTGTCGACGTGCCGCTTGCTCGTGAGGTCCTCAAAGTGGCGGTGGAGATACGCCTGCGCCGCGGCTGCGTGGGCGCCGGGCAGGTAACGGACCCGCCAGCAGGGCGCCTTGCGGATAAAGAACCAGCATGTGACGAGCCCTTCGGTCTCGGCCGTACCCAGCAGGGCAGCGAGATGGGCCAAGGCGCTGCGCTCGGCGCTGGCCCAGTCGGAGAAGGCGACGTTGACCTGGCGCCACGGGCGGGGGTTCATACGGGTCGGCTCCTGGTCAGGCCAGTAGGAGAAAGGCGTCCCAGCCCGATACCGGGGCGGTGCCGGTGCCGACGGTGTGCAGGGCGAGCGCGGCCCCGGCGGCGCCGTCGAGGAGTTCGGGGTTGGGCACCGGGTGGGACAGCTGCGCGGTGAGCCTGGCGGCCAGATGGGGCAGTTCGGCGGCGATCTGGGGGGTTCGGGCGTCGGCGGCCATCCGCCACGCGGCTTGGAGCAGCCCGGCCGTTCCGTGACACAGCCCGACCTCGGGGAGCCGATCCAATTGCGCCCCGTCTCGCAGCGCCGCGAGCAACGCGTTCTCAGCGGCCTGC
The DNA here is from genome assembly GCA_050700515.1 of Pseudonocardiaceae bacterium. Lineage (GTDB taxonomy): Bacteria > Actinomycetota > Actinomycetes > Mycobacteriales > Pseudonocardiaceae. Next base: position 1,066 of record JBOHHD010000315.1, on the reverse strand, counting down.
TGCCGTGCGGCGTCCCCGAGCGCCATACCCGCGAGTTGCTGGGCGCGGGCCGTGCCGCCGATCCCGTAGCACCACGACGGCCGAGGCCGCCGCGCCGGCTCGACGCGCTGTTCGCGGACCTGATCGGTAGTGATGAGTCCCGGCCACCACGGACCCGCGCCGTCGTGCTGGCACCACAGGTCGGTCCACGAGCAGATCCGTACGACCGCTTCGTCCGCACCAACCACCGGTAAATTGCGGAGCAAGGCCAGCGATAGCAGGGCCAAGACAGAGCCGATGCCGTGCGCGAGGCCGAAGTTCCCGTGTCCGTCTGGATAATCCGGGCTTGGCTCGCCGTTGGGGGCCACGCCCGTCCACCATGGTGGAAGCTCGCCCCCCGCGGGCAGCGGTTCGGTCAGGCGCACCAGGTAGGACAACACCTCGCCGGTGATCTGGTGGTCCGGGTGGCGCATGAGATGGTAGGTGCCCAGCCCCGCTAACCCACGGATCAGGTCGAACTCCTGCATCGCGGGCCGTTCACCCCGCTCGATTCGCGCGTGGGCCGCAGTAAGGCGGGTGCGGGTGACCGCGATGACAGCGTGGTCCAGAGTGGTCAGGGCGCGCCGGTATCTGCCGGACGAGCCGGCGGCCACGTGCGTGATGAAGGCCAGCGCCGGAGCGCCGAAGAACAAGCCCGCGTTGGCCGCTGCCGTCAACTCGCCGGAGGCGGCCACCGACAGCCAGGTATGCGCGGTGTTCCAGTCACCGTGGCCGCAGCGAGCGCGCTCGATGTGCAGCAGGGCGATGCCCGCCGCGCCGCCGGCCAGCGACTGCGGCCGGCGCCGGCCACCGCCCCCGGCACTGTCTGCGCTACGAATGGCGTGCGGGTCGGCCAGGCGCTCGGCGATGGCCGAAGCGGCGACGAGCGCGTGCGGGTCCGGACGGCTCATGGGGCTGCCTGGGTTCGGGTGGTCCAGCTCAGGGCGGCGGCACGGGCCAACCGGCGGCAGGCCCGCTCGTTCTCGGGACAGATTCCGGCCATGCGGGCGTGGTGCAGGTGCAGCAGATCGGGCAATACCACCTCCGG
>JBOHHD010000314.1:0-8567 GCA_050700515.1 Pseudonocardiaceae bacterium | reverse complement strand
GCCCACACCTTCGCGAGTGCCCGCGCGGTGGGTGGCCTGGCCACCGCCGCATACCCGGCCGCACCCAGCACCACCCGGCAGACCGCGGACGGCGAGGTGCCCTCCAGCGCCGCCGCCACGGCACGTGCCACACCGGCCAGCGCCCCAGCCGGGTCACTGCCCGGATGGCCGCCCCGTGCGTGCCCCGTTCGGTGCCGGGCACCGCCGGTATCCGCTAGCAGCGCCCGACATCGGCTGCCACCCAAATCCACCCCTAGCACCCGTATGGCGCCCACCCCGTACCTTTCCGTAGTCGTCATGACTACGGTGCCAGCCCCGACGTGTTGTGGTCACCTGTCACATCGGGTAGTCGAACTATCGCCGGATGGGGTAGTGATTACCACCGAACGGTCTCTTCAGCGAAACGTGATGGATCTTTAGCTTTGAGTGACCTATGGGGGAGTCGACCTCAGGGCCGAGTAATCAATCAAGAGGACGTGATCCGTGCTCGCTCGAAGTTTTCCCCGCGCGTTGAGTGCCACGGCATTCGCCGCGTTGCTCGGTGCCGCCGTGGTCCTGCCTGCCGCTGCTGATCCCGAGGTTTCGGACGAGGTCAGCGTCGCGCAGCTGGAGACGCTCATGCATGCCGAAGGTCTGTCGGCCGCTGCGGCGAAACAGCGGCTCATCCACGAAGCAGGTGCCGCAGAGGTCGTCAGCACTCTCGAAGCAGCATTGGGCGGCTCTTTCGCCGGAGCGTGGTTCGAGTCCGGAAGCACCGACCTCATCGTGGCCACCACCGACCCCGCCGCTGCCCAGCAAGTACGTGCTGCCGGTGCACTGCCGCGGCTGGTGCCCCTGGACCTGCTGACCCTGAACCGGGTCATGGCCGTGCTGGACTCCCGAGCGAGCAGCGTCCCCGATGCGGTGACCAGCTGGTACGTCGATCCGGTCAGCAACTCCGTGGTGGTGTCGAGCACCGATCCCGTCGCGGCCGAGACCTTCGCGGCAGATCTGGAAGGGGTGCGCACTGAGCAGGTTGACGCCCGTCCGGTGCCGCTGGCCGAGCTGTACGGCGGTGACGGGATCGATGCCAACAACGGTTCTCGGTGCTCGATCGGTTTCAACGCGACTTCGGGCAATATCCGGTACATCATCACCGCCGGACACTGCACTCAGCTCGGCGGCACCTGGACCGCGGCGGACGGTTCCGAGATCGGCCCGGTCGCGAGGTCGTCATTCCCCGACAATGACTTCGGTCTCATCGAGGTGACCTCGCCGTCCTGGAGGCAGACCGCGAGCATCAAGACTTCCAACGGTCGCGTTACCGTGACCGGGGCCGATCCTGTGGCGGTGGGTGCTTCGGTCTGCCGCTCGGGAGCCACCACCGGATATCAGTGCGGCACCGTGGAAGCACTGAACGAGACCGTCAGCTACGGAAACGGCGAGGTCGTCTACGGCCTCACTCGGACCAGCGTCTGCGCTGAACCCGGCGACTCCGGAGGGCCGTTCATCAGCGGTTCACAGGCCCAGGGCACGCTCTCGGGCGGGATGGGGGGTTGCGGCCTCAATCTGCTCGGTCCGCCGGCAACCTACTTCCAACCGATCGGCGAGGTGCTGTCGACCTACAACGTGACACTGCTGACCGGCTGAGCCCGCAGCCGCCGCGCGAAGGCAGCGGCGGCGGCCCCGGGGTCGTCGGCTTCGGTGATCGCCCGTACCACCACGACCCGCTGTGCTCCGGCGGCAAGTACCTGATCCAGCCGCTGGACGGTCTCGATGCCGCCGATGGCGAACCAGGGGCGAGCCGGGCGGGCCGTGGCGGTGCCGCGGACCAGGTCCAACCCGGCGGCCCGACGGCCCGGCTTGGTCGGGGTCACCCAGCAGGGGCCGGTGCAGAAGTAATCCACGCCTGGCTCCCGAGCGGCGTGAGCTGCCTGTGCGGGATTGTGCGTGGACCGGCCGATGACGATCTCGTCCCCGAGTATCCGGCGTGCCCAGTGGACGGGGAGGTCGTCCTGGCCCAAGTGCAGCAGCTGGGCCCCGGCGGCCAGCGCCAGATCGGCCCGGTCGTTCACCGCGAGCAGCGCGCCGTGTCGCGCGCATGCCTCGGCGAGCACCTCCAGCGCGGCGAGTTCCTGGCGCGCCTCGGCGTTCTTCTCCCTGAGCTGAACGACGTCCACGCCGCCGGCCAGCGCCGCATCGATGAACTCGGCGAGATCGCCCCGATCCGGAGTGCACAGGTACAGCCGGGCGTCGGCCAGCCGTGCCCGGATCTGCGCTCCGTTCATGAAGCCACCGTATCGAGGTAGGCCCACCCTATCGAGGTAGGCTGGGCGCAGTGGGATCGCCGGGTGGCTGCACTGTTGCCGTGGTCGGCGGCGGAGTCATCGGCCTGAGCTGTGCCTGGCGCGCTGCGCTGGCCGGCTTTCCGGTGACCGTGCACGATCCCGCACCCGGCTCAGGCGCTTCGCGGGTCGCCGGGGGGATGCTCGCCCCGGTGACCGAGGCGACCCCCGGCGAGGATGAAGCGCTGGCCCTGGGGGTGGCCGCGCTGCGCCGCTGGCCGGCCTTCGCTACCGAGCTCACCACCGCAGGTGCCGACCCGGGATTGCAGACCCAAGGCACCTTCGTGGTCGCGCTGGACCCCGGGGATCGCGGCGAGCTGGACCGCCTCGCCGAGCAGTTGTCCCGCAGCGCACGGCAGGTGGAGCTGCTCTCCGGCCGGGAGGTGCGCCGCGTCGAGCCGTCGCTGGGCCCCCAGGTGCGTCGCGCGTTGTCGGTTCCGGGCGATCTGTCGGTGGACAACCGGGCGCTGGTGGACGCGCTGCTCACGGCCTGTCGGGGTGCCGGCGTGCGTTTCGATCGGCAACACTGCTCGACGCTGCCCGCTGCGGACGTGGTGGTTCTCGCCGCTGGGTCGCACAGCGGGGCGCTACACCCCGCGCTGCACGGCGTGATCCGCCCGGTGAAGGGGGAGATCTTGCGGCTGCGGGCCCGGCCGGGCGCCTTGGCACCGCCGTCGCGCACCGTGCGCGCGATCGTCGGCGGCAGGCGGCCGTACCTGGTGCCCCGCCCCGGCGGTCAAGTGGTGCTCGGCGCCACCCAGCGTGACGTCGGTTTCGACACCGACGTCACCGCGGGCGGCGTACTCGAGCTGCTCGCCGATGCCGAGCGAGTGCTCCCCGCTCTCGCTGAGTACACCCTGGAGGAGACCGCGGCCGGACTGCGCCCCGGAAGCCCGGACAATCTGCCCCTGATCGGAGAACTCGAACCCGGTGTGCTCGTGGCAACCGGCCACCACCGCAACGGGCTCCTGCTGGCCCCGCTCACCGCCGACGCGGTGCTGGCGCTGCTGCGTGGCGAGCCCCTTCCCGATGAGGTGGCGGCCGCATCGCCAGCCCGCCTCACCCATGTAGAGCCGTGAGTGGTATTGAGTGTTATAACCCGTAACGCCGCTCACGGGTGTGTTCCGTTGTGAACGGCTCACCATCCTCTCCGAGATGGTCACGCCAGGATCTCTTCGGTACGTATCCCAAGAGTTGGCGCGCCTTTTCGGAGGACACCGCGCTGGCGTCCGGGCGGACCAGTGGCCGGACCATGATCCGCTCGGCGAAGAATGTCGAGACCAGCGTTTCCAGTGGCCGGCCGGTTGTGTTGTCCGCGGCGGCGATGTGGAACACCTCATGGCCTGGAAGTGTCGAGTTGACCGAAAGCACGATGGCGTCCGTCAGGTCATCTATGTCGACGTAGCTCCAACGACTGAGACGGGGCTCGGGGCTGCGAATTCCTGGACCGAGGTTTTTGGCGTAGTTATGTGGATATTGTACCCAGCTCGGGCGCAGGGAAATGCAGCGGACGGCTGAGCGCCGGATCAGGGAATCCATCAGCTGCTCACCGAAATGCTTTGCGATCGCATAGGGATCCTGCGGTCGCGTGCGCTCTTTTTCGTCGGTCGGCAAATAGTCCGGTAGGAACTCTTGCTCCCCATGGATATAGCCGGCGACCCCAGCCGACGAGATGTTGACCAGCCGCTCGACACCAAAGCTCGCAGCTGCCTCGGCGACATTGAACGTAGCGAGTAAGTTATTTGCGAAGACGAAGTGTGGAGTGTTGTTTCGATGGGTCGGAACGGCTGCACAGTGGACCACTGCGTCACAACCCCGGACCACTGTGAACGCATCTCCCGGTTCGCGCAGTTCCGCCTGCACGTAGGGTACTTCTTGGCCCACCGCGAGCTTGTCGTAGTCCGGCCCCACCAAGTCGGTACCCACGACGTCGTGGTTGGCATGCAGCAGGGCGGTAATGGCGGCCGAACCGACCTTACCTCGCGCGCCGGTCACAAGAACACGCATGCGCATCTCCGTGGTGTCGAAGGAATTCGGCTGGATGACGGTCACTGAGCAGTCGCGCCACCGTCAACACTGAGAATTGCGCCAGTTGTGTATCCGGCCGCCGGGGACGTGAGGAATAATGCGGCGGCCTTGAGTTCTTCGGGCTCGGCCCAACGGCCCATCGGCACACCCGCCCGAGCCTGGGGGTTATCGGCCACCTCGGCGTTCATCCGGGTGGCGAAGGGACCAGGTGCCAGCGCGTTGACAGTTATTCCGGTTTTTGCCCATTCGATGGCGAGCGCCCGGGTGAGTTGAACGACCGCTCCCTTGGCTGCCGCGTAGAGCGAACGTTCCGCCGCACCCACCAGCCCCAGCGCTGAGGCCATGTTCAGGATCCGGCCGTAGCCTGCTTGCAGCATGGGGCCTGCCGCGGCCCGGCAAGCGAGCCAGGTGCCGGTGACATTGACCGCGAGGCAGCGGTCGAAATCTGCTCGGGAGACGCTCTGAATCGGGCCTCGGATATTAACGCCCGCGCTGTTCACGAGGATGTCCAGTCGACCGAATTGTGTCATCGTCGCTCCGACGAGCTCGTTGATGTCGTCCTCGACCGTAACGTCACATCGCAGGCCCATCGCCGATACACCGGTCGCGGTGGTTAATCCGTCGGCGACAGCTGTGCTCTCCTCTCCGGACCGGCTGGCCACCACCACGGCGGCGCCGGCCGAAGCCAGCGCGGAGGCAATTGCCCGTCCAAGGCCGTGCGAGCCGCCGGTAACGACAGCAACCTGGCCGTTCAATTCCGTGCTCATCAGACACTCCCGTCCCGATCAGGGGTCAGGGTAACGGCTGCTTCCCTGGTGGAGTAAAGCCTTGGTGACTCAGGGTCTCGGCAGCGGCTGGATCGATTGGCGGTGACGGTGGCTGGGCACGGTCGGCCGGCTGGGGGAACAGCCCCGACCTGGCATCTCGATCGCCACCTGCCAGCATCGTCTACGCTGTATTTCAGCATGCAGAGCCACTCACAACGGGCCACTCACAATGGGGGTGAGCGTGCACGTCCAGGTGAACGGGGAGCGGTGGGAACTCCCGAACGGCACCGCGGTAGCTGACGTGCTCGAGCGGCTGGGAGCGCCTTCCTCCGGGGTCGCCGTGGCCTTGGACGGTGCCGTGCTGCCTCGCCGGTCATGGCCGATAACCGTGTTGCGGGACGGTGCCACGGTCGAGGTACTCACCGCTGTACAGGGAGGTTGATCGCAGGTGGCAGATGATCCGCTGGTCATCGCGGGGCGGGAGTTCGGCTCCCGGCTCATCCTGGGCACCGGGGGAGCGGGCAACCTCGCCGTTCTGGAGCGGGCGCTGGTCGCGGCCCAGACCGAGCTGACCACGGTCGCGATCCGCCGGTTGGACACCCGTGAGCGCACCGGAGTGCTCGACCTGCTGGCCCGCCACGGCATCGATCCCCTGCCCAATACCGCGGGCTGCCGCAGTGCCCCGGAGGCGGTGCTCACCGCGCAGCTGGCCCGCGAGGCGCTGGAGACCTCATGGGTGAAGCTGGAGGTGATCGCCGATGACCGCACCTTGCTGCCCGATCCGATCGAGCTGCTGGACGCCGCCGAGCAGCTCGTCGACGACGGTTTCACCGTGCTGCCCTACACCAATGACGATCCGGTGCTCGCCCGCAAGCTGGCCGACGCCGGATGCGCGGCGGTGATGCCGCTGGGTTCGCCGATCGGCACCGGGCTGGGGATCGGTAACCCGCACAACATCGAGATGATCGTGGCGCAGGCCCGGGTGCCGGTGGTCCTCGACGCCGGCATCGGCACCGCCTCGGAGGCGGCCCTGGCCATGGAGCTGGGCTGCGACGCGGTGCTGCTCGCCACCGCCGTGACCCGAGCCGACGATCCACCCCGGATGGCCGAGGCGATGCGGCTGGCCGTGCAGGCAGGCAGACACGCCCGACTGGCGGGCCGGATTCCGAAGCGCTTCTGGGCACAGGCTTCTTCGCCCGACTCTGCCTGACCGGGGCGCGGGCGACCGCACCGAGAACGCTGCTGGTCTTCTCCCGTTATGCGGCGCCTCTGTGGAACTCCACCTATACGATCTTGAAAAAGGGTGGGTACGGAGTGTAACAACCTCGACCAGGCACCGATCTACTGGTTACAGAACGCAATCAGTTCATGACAGAATCACCGATGGCGAGCATGTTCGGCCTGACCTCTCAGGGAGGTGGTCGTAGTCAATGAGCCTGCGATGCGCGCATGGCTCTCGATGGCCAGGTAGGAGGATCATATGCGACCATTGATTGACTTGCTGAGAGAGACGATCGGTCCTCCGGCAACCCTGGCTTTCGGTCTGCTCATGCTGTTCCTGCTGTCTCGGCTCCTGTCCTGGGTATGGTACCGGGTCCGGCAACGGGGCCGGGTGCCGGTGATGATCCGCGCGACGCGTATCTCTGGAATGGATGCCAACCGTGGTGACGAGGTGCTGTCCGCACGTCTATCTGCCTATTTTGGCGAGGAGGATCCTGGGCTCCATGTGGTCCTTCCGGGAAGTGGTGACGTCGCGGGGCCGACGGTAGCCGCGGAGGATCCGGACTCGCCATCTGGATGGGCCACGCTCCTACGGCTCGCACTGGCTGTCCAACCTGCTTACAAACTTGACGTCACCTATGAGATGGACAAAAACCGCCGCGCGTCGGTGCAGTTGGCCCGGGTGCCCGGCAATCGAATTTTAGCCTCCAAGGTCTTTGACGAGCAGGAATTCGAGGGGAGCGATGAGCATGCCGTGGTCGAAGCCGTGGGCTGTTTCGCGATCCAGAATTTGCGCCAGCAGTGGTCGATTCGGCGGCGCACCCCTCGGTGGGAGCGGTGGAGCGCCCAGATATCAGGTTACCGAGCTTACCGCAGAGCACTCATCTTCGAGCATCGCGATGATTTCCCGCGGGCGCTTCGGGAGTACGATACGGCGATTCGGTACGAGCCGGCGAATTTTATTGTTGCCGTCCATCGTGCCGCGCTGCTCGAGTTGATGGGTGAATACGGTGAGGCCGTCAAGGCATACCGCACGGCCAACGAGTTGTGGCCGGAGCACATCGAGACCGCCTACCGCTTCCATGCAAATTGCTGCAACTGGCGTGAGAAGGGAGTGGAGCGATTTGATGAGGCCGACAGTGTACTTGCGGACATCACGCGAAGTCTGACCTTCTTCGCGCTTCTCAAAAAATGGTCGCGGACTTTGATTCCATCGCGATGGAATCCTGGAGAACGGCGATATTGGGCATCGTGGTTCCGGATCTTCCCGCTCGAAGACGCCAATAAGAGACACCACTACCTGATGGCGATCGAGGTCTCCACTGTCACAAAAAAGATTACCCGCGCGCTGGAAGATGGTGCCCTTTCCGATGAGGAGCGACGAGAGTATTTTAGCCAAGCGTTGGACAGTCTCGCGAAGCTGATCGCCAAATCATCCAAAGATGCGGCCGTGATCCGCCTCTTTCATCCGGAGAAGCTTGGAAATAAGAAGGTGCAGCACTCTGTCGGTCATGATCCCAGGTGGTATCATCCCCAGATCGACGATGAGGGCCGGGTGTTCGACGCGGCAGCCGACGGCATTTATCGTAACCCCAAGCGTGACGGTATCGGATGGCTCGCACACTACAATGCCGCTTGCTTCTTCTCCATTGCTCTGAAGATTCCGAACGTGGAGTCGTTGCCGCCTGGCTTCACTCTCGAAAATTGGCGGACGGACTGCGCGCGAGCGGCCCTGCGCGAGTTGAGGCACGCTACCCGTGACCCGCGGAACATGGTGAAAGCCGAATGGTACAGCAAGGATCCCGATCTGCAGCCGCTCCGCGAGCAGCTTACGGGATCTCGCTGGCAGAGGTTCGCCGGTATCGTTAGTAATTAGGAAATAGCCGGACCGCTAAGTACGGATATCTACTTCGCGTGCCTGTCAGCTGCCTGAAGGGTCAGGATCGTCCTCGCAGCGCCGCGACCACCCCGCGCATGCTCGGCACCAGTGCGACCAGCCGCAGTACCCGCAGAATCCGCACCGCTCGCAGCACCGAGAACGCCACCGAGGCGGGGATCAGCGCGATTCGGAGGTCTCCAGTCCCAGCGTGATCGCGTTGAGCACGATGACCGCGACGATGAACTGCTGGAAACGATTGCTGTCGACGAGGCTGCGCAGGTGATCCCGCCAGTTCATCGGTTCATCCCCACCTGTCGTGCTCGGGCGCGGCCAGAGCCGTGACGGTAG
>JBOHHD010000313.1:0-12363 GCA_050700515.1 Pseudonocardiaceae bacterium | reverse complement strand
GTCCATGATGTCGGGGTTCCCGGCTTTGCCCAGCCCGACGATCCGACCGTCGCGTATCCCGAGGTCGGCCTTGACCACCCCCCAGTGGTCCAGCACGAGCGCCCCGGTGATCACCAGATCCGGCGCGCCGTCCGCCCGGGACGCCCGGGCCTGGCCCATCGACTCCCGGATCACCTTGCCCCCGCCGAAGACCACCTCATCGCCGCCATGGGGCCCACGGCAGCGGTCCTCGGTGACCTCCAGCAGCAGATCGGTGTCGGCCAGCCGCACCCGGTCGCCCTCAGTGGGGCCGTAGAGCTTGGCGTAGCGGCTGCGCTCGACCGTCCACCGGCCCCCGCCGACCACGTCGTGCGGCGCCCCGCTGGGATCCGGGACGTCCAACCGCAGGCCGGGCACGGTCCGGGTACCACCTAGCGGCACGATCCGCACGATCCGTTCGAGGCCGGGTTCGAAGCGCACCGACGTGCCCGCGGGCACCGCGAGCCGCATCCCGGTGGCGGCCATCCGGTCCATCCGCAGCGCGGGGTTGGCCGCGGCGAGGTGGTAGTGCGACCCCACCTGAATGGGCCGATCACCGGTGTTCAGCACCACCAGCTCCGGGCCGAGCTGGGCGCCGAGCTCGACGGGCTCCTCGGCGAGCAGCAGTTCCCCGGGTATCACCGACCCCGCGCCGGTCACTGCACCGGCCGATGCACGGTGACCAGCTTCGTGCCATCCGGGAAGGTCGCCTCCACCTGCACCGAGGCGATCATCTCCGGCACCCCTTCCAGCACGTCCTCCCGGCCCAGCACGCGCTGACCCCCCGCCATGAGCTCGGCGACACTGCGCCCGTCCCGCGCCGCCTCCAGCACCCACGAAGTGATCAACGCGACCGCTTCGGGGTAGTTCAGCCGCAATCCCCTCCCCCGACGATCCCTGGCCAGCTGCCCCGCCACGTGGACGAGAAGCTTCTCCTGCTCGTGCGGGGACAGCAGCATGTCCGTTCCTTCCTCGTGGTACGAGCCCGCGCCGACCCCCGACACGGGGTCACAGTAAGAGTCCGCAGGCCTCGTCCGCCAGACGCACCGCCTTGCCGGCCGCCGGTAACGACGGCCGCTCCACGAGGGTCGACAGGCGCATGGGTATGCGACAGACTTACGGCCCTTCGAGTGACTTGACGGGTGGGGACGTGATGGCTAGCGACTTCGTGGCGATTCCCGATTGGTTCTCCTGGCAGAACGCAGGTGCCGGGGTGGCCGTGGCTGACGTCGACGGCGATGGCAGGCCGGACATCGTCGTTCTGCTGGCGGACGACCCGCCAGAGCAGAACGCGGGGATGTACCGAGTTGGCCACCAACTGGCTGCGGACGGCACCGTCAGCGGGTGGGGCCCGTGGCTGGCGGTCCCGGATTGGCGCTTCCACCTCAACGCCGACGTCGGGCTCGCGGTGGTCGACCTCGACGGTGACGGGCGCCTTGACCTGGTGGTGTTCCTGGTGGATGCCCCCGAGGGACAGAACGGGGGCTACTACCGCGTCGGCCGTCAGCTGGCGCCGGACGGCACGGTCACCGGCGGCTGGGGGCCATGGCTGCCGGTTCCGGACTGGTTTCCCTACGAGAACCAGGGTGGCGACATCGCCGTCGCGGACATCAGCGGCTCCGGGCGTCCGGACCTGGTGGTCATGATGGTGGACGCCCCAGCGGGCCAGAACGCGGGGTACTACCGGGTGGGTCACGACCTGGCCGCAGACGGCACCGTCACCGGCGGTTGGGGGCCGTGGCTGCCGGTGCCGGACTGGCGATTCTGGGAGAACCAGGGAGCCGGCATCGCGGTGGCCGACCTCGACGGTGACGGCAGGCCCGAACTGCTGGTGTTCAGCGTGGACAATCCCGAGGGGCAGAACGGTGGTTACTACACCATCGGCTGGCACCTGGAACCGACCGCACGGGCCCGGGACGGGTGGAGTGCCTGGACCGGCGTGGACGGCTGGCGGTTCTTCGAGAACCAGGGCGGATCGGCGACGATCGCCGACCTGGATGGCACCGGTCGCGGCGAGCTCGTGATCCTGGCTGTCGACAATCCCGAGCCGCAGAACACCGGCTACTACCGGATTCTCGACCTGGTCATCGACTTGGACACCGCGGCGACGCAGGGGGTGTGGCGGCTGCTGGACTTCGACACCGGGGTCAACCCGGTGCATGCCGCGCTGCTGCGCACGGGCGACGTGTTGGTGTTCTCCGGATCAGGCAATGATGCGGTCAACTTCGCCGCCCAGGAGTTCCGCACCCGCCTCTGGCGTTACCCGTCCGCCGATCTCGATGAGCCCGACACCCCGATCGACCTGTTCTGCGTCGGTCACGCCTTCCTGCCCGACGGCAGGTTGCTGGCGGCCGGCGGCACCGGGCAGTACGACCCGTTTCTCGGGTTGCGTGACGCCCTGGTCTTCGACCCGGATTCGGGGACCTGGGCCGGCGCTCCGGACATGGCGGGCGGGCGCTGGTATCCCACGCTGCTCACGCTCGCCGATGGGCGGGTGCTGGCCATTTCCGGGCTCGGTGCCGATGGCCCCCTCAACGAGGTACCCGAGATCTACACCGATACCCCGCCTTCGTGGTCCCCGGTGCACTCCCCCGGCCCGTGGCCGATGTACTGCCACCTGTTCCTGCTCCGCGACGGCCGCGTCTTCTACTCCGGCGGGCAGTTCGGCGGCAACAACGGTGTCCCTCCCTCGCTGTGGGACCTGACCTCCGGCGCCACCACGGCGGTGCACGGCCTGACCGCACCGGAGATGCGCAATCAGGCGGCCAGCGTGCTGCTCCCGCCCGCGCAGGACCAACAAGTCATGATCATGGGCGGCGGCGGCGCTGACCACCACGGCGGCGGCGTGGTCGCCGGGGTCCAGGACGCCTGCATCGTCGACCTCGACGCCGCAGCACCTGCCTACCAACCCACCGCCCCGATGCACCGCGCCCGCATGCACCTATGCGCGGTCCTGTTGCCCGACCGCACCGTGCTCGCCAGCGGTGGCGCGGCGCTGGAGGAGAATGCCGCGGTGGCCGCGCTCGAGGCCGAGATCTTCAACCCCGCCACCCGGACGTGGACCCTGGCCGCGACGGCCCGCCTGCCCCGGCTCTACCACTCCATCGCATTGCTCATGCCCGACGGGAAGGTCGTGACCGCCGGATCCAACCCGGTCCGCGGGGCCGAGGAGCGGCGTATCGAGGTCTACTGGCCCCCCTACCTGTTCCGGGGCCCCGGGCCCACTCTGACCCTGGCCACCGACCGCGGCAGCTACGGCGGGACGGTGACGGCGAGCACCGATGACCCCGACCTGGCGTCAGTCAGCCTCATCCGCCCTGGCGCCACCACCCATACCGCCGACAACGAGCAGCGCCTGGTCGACCTGCCCTTCACCCCCGGTCCGGCCGGGCAGCTCAGCCTGCAACTGCCCGCCGAGCCGACCCTGGCCCCACCCGGCTGGTACCTCGTCTTCGCTCTCGACACCGAGGGCGTGCCCTCACCGGGAGTATGGCTCCAGCTGAGCTGAGGGGTCGTACAGTCTGGCGAATGTCGGAGGACGAGTACCCCCACCGGACCGGTGACGAGGCGATGGCACGCCGCTTGAAAGCACTCGCCTGCACTGCTCCGCTGCACCAGTTGGACGTCCGCAAGACGCGGCTGGACCGGATCGACGGGACCGAGTACCAGATGGCGGAGATCGCCTTGCAAGCCATCGACCAGGTCACCATCGCGATGGACTTCGACCGTGGCGCCGACCAGGAGCAGGTGGTCCGCCGGCTGCTCCCGTTCATCGTCGCCCAGTGCCCGGGCCGGCCGGATGCCGAGTACGAGCAGGTGGCGCACTGGGTGCTGGAGAACCTGATCAGACGAGGTCGGCTCGGCGATGCGCGGCTGGCCGCCGAACAGGCCAGGTACCGCACGGTGCAGTACGCCGAGATGTTGCGCCGTCAGCTCGAGGCCACCCGCCGGGATGTGCGCTCGGTGGACTGGATGACCACGATCCCCGATCTCCTCGAGGAGGCGCTGGCCCACATCGAGGCCCGGTACCGCGCCGAGAACGCGATCATGAGCAATATCGCCGACGCCCGCGACGAGGCGACCGACCCCGACCGCAGGCGCCGGGCCGCCGAGTTGGTGGGCATCGTCTCCGACTGCGTGCGGCGGCACACCCAGCTGCAGGCCCGGCTGCAGGAGGCCGGGGCGACGTTTCGCGCCGAACAGGACCGTCAGCAGTTCACCGGTGCTCCGCAACGGGCCGCAATCGATCTGTTCGGCCAGCTGATGACTCCGTGCCTGCGCCTGGACATCGCCACCGCGAACGGACCGACCTCGACGTTCTTCACCGCAGGCGCCGGATTGCGGTTGCTCAGCGTGGTCAGCCTGGGCGGGCTGGTGGAGACCCTGCTGTTGCCGCCCAGCGATCGGGATCCCCTCGGCGAACCGATCCCCGAGCCGGACCTGGCACCGTTGCCCGACACCGATCGGTTCACCGACGAGCAGTGGCGCCAGGCCGAGGCGCTGCTCGAACTCGGTGAGGTACCACGACGGCTCTCCGGGCTGTTGGCCCAATCCGGGGCCATGGATCCGGAACTGCCCGAGCTGGTCGCGCTTCGAGTGCTGCACGCGGTGTGCCCGGAGGTGGCCACGGCACGCCGGCAGGGCGAGCACTCGGTGCCGCTGGCGGTGGACGACGGGACGGTCCTCGACGATCCGGAGTTCGGCGGCCGGGACCTGCTCATCACCCTGGCACGGGTCGCGACGGCAGCGGGGAACGAGGAGGTGGCATGAGCGAGCCGGTTCCGGAACCGCTGCGGGGCAGCGACGTCGAGTTGGCGGCGTCGCTCGTCGCGCTGGGCATGCGCCCGAAGTTGCTGCCCGCACGCGATCCGGTGTACGGCGACCTGGTCCGCCGGTACGGCACCGACGACCGGTTCAAGGACCTCGTCAACCGGGTCGCGGCCGGGTTGGGTCTGGTGGTGCTCGCGGTGACCAAGCAGAGCGGTGCGGTGCTCGCCGCCACCGAGGATTCCCTCTTCGAGATCAAGATGGACGAGTACGCGCGCCGGACGGTGCTGCACAACCGGCAGGTCGAGAAGGTGCTGCACGGTCTGGCACACCTCGCGGTGGCGGCGTTGGCCTTCCCCCGACCGGACGACCTGGGCAACGACTCCTACGTGGGTCGGGTGTCGGTGGAGCAGGTCGACGGCGCGGTACGGGAAGCCTGCCGGCTGCTGGACGAACGCGCGAAGACCGCCGAACAGAACAACGATCCGCGCACCGACGCCCCGGAGCTCGAGCGAGTGTGGCGGGCCTACCTGCGGCGCCCGGCTGCCGCGGCGACCAAGGACGGCCGGGTGGCGGCGGACACCACCCGGGGCATCGTCGGAAAGGCGTTGCGATTCCTCGCCGAGCAGGGATTCCTGGTGGCGATCAGTAGTGACGGCGGTACGTACCGGACCACGCCGCGCTACCAGGTGCAGGTCCGGGAGCTGGCCGCGCAGCGGACCTTCAGCGAGTTGCTGGAGCTGGGCGTGCTCCCCGTGACCGGTGCCGCCGGCAGCCTGGAAATCACCAACCAGGATGTGCTGTCCTGACGAGGGAGATCGATGTACGAGTTGTCCCGGGTCCGGCTGTTCTCCGTCGGCCCACCCGGCGCCCGCTACCAGGACGTCTGCCTGGACCTGCGCGGTGTCGGACCAGTGATCCAGGTGGCGGTCCAGGAGGACCTGTTCGCCGTCGACGACCTCGACCGGGCACCTCGGCGACCGGCACCGGCATCGGTGCTGTTCCTGGAGAACGGCGGTGGCAAGTCGGTGCTGATCAAGCTGATCTTCTCGGTCATGCTGCCCGGCCGCAGGCAGGTGGTGGGCACCACGAACACCCGCGTGCTGGAGAAGTTCGTGCTGGCGGCCGACATCGCGCATGTGGCCCTGGAGTGGATGCACACCCGCACCGGGGAGCGGTTGATCACCGGCAAGGTCTCCGAGTGGCGCGGCCATGTGGTGTCGTCGGACCCGGCCAAGCTCCTCGACGCGTGGTACTCCTTGCGCCCGACCACCGATCTGCACCTGGACTCGCTTCCGTTCACCGTGGACCGCAGGCGGGTCACGATGAGCCGGTTCGCCGAGAGCCTGCACGAGGCCCACCGGCTGGCACCGGAGCTGCAACTGGTCTGGGAGACCGGTCACCGGGACTGGACGATGGTCGCGGTCGGTGTCACCAGGGCGATGCACGGCGGCTCTGCCGCGCCCGGCGCCGATTTCGTGGTACCGCCGAATCCAGCCATGTTCGACGAGATCGCCGCGGAGCGGGAACGCGCGGCGTTGACCACAGCGGGTGAGCAGCGGGCACTGCGGATGACCGGGCTGGCGCGGACGCTGAGCACGGACCGAACCCTGATCGAGCGACTCCGGCGGTGGCAGGAGCGGTATCCGCCGCAGCGCCTGGCCGAACTCGGTGCGGCCATCGAGACGGCCCGGGATGCAGCCGAGATCGCCGCCGCCCGTCGCGGCCGAGCGGCGGAGATCGTGGTGGGTATCGATCAGCGGGCCGACGAGCTCGCGGCCGTCCTCCCGGAACGGCGTGCTGTCGAGGTCACCACACGTACCCGGGCCGACCGGCTCACGGCACTGGAGGTCGCGACGGCGAAGCGGTCCACCCTCACCGAACAGCTGCGCATTGCCACGGTCCAGGCCGAGGAGGCGGACGGCTCGGCTCGTCGGGCGGGTGAGTCCGCGGGCCGGTTGCAGGCCGAGGCCGGTGAACTGCGCCGGACCGAGGATCGGCAGTCCGGTATCGCGAAGAACGTCCGGGAGGAACGCGCCCAGCTTCCGGTCGCCGACGAGCCAGACCTGCCCGATCCTGGACCCGGCACCGATGAACCTCCCAGCGTGCTGCGCGTCGAGTACCGCAAGGCCGAGGCGGACTACGCCGCCGTCGAGGTCGGCGCGGACCTGCAAGTCCGGCTCGTCGCCGCCGAGAAGCAGGCCGAACAGGCCCGGAGGACCGTCGAGGAGATCGACCGCCCGACCCGGAACCAGGCAAGGGAGCTGTTGTCGACACCGGACGGGGCTGATGCCGGGTCGCGAGCCGCCGCCACCGAGCAAGCAGAACGCGCCCGTGACGCCGCGCAGGATCGGCTGCAGCAGGCGGTGACCGAGGTTGCGCTGCAGGAGCAGGCCTGCGTCCAGTACACGCCGCAGGAACGCTCGTTGGAGCCCTACGGCCCGCCGCGCGATATCGAGCATGGCCTCGTCCTGATGGACGAGGTCGACCAGGACGTCCACGTCGCGCGGACCAGGGCCACCGAGTTGGCCCACCAGCGAGACGCGGTGGAGGGCGAGATCAGCCGGATCACGGCATCGGCCGAGGGGTTCGGGGCAGTGTTGGCGGCTCTGGACGAGCTGGCAACGGAGGAGCCCGACCCCGAATTCGTGATCTTCGACGGGGACGTATCCGCCGCCCTGAGCCGGTGCAAGAAGGCGAAGAGCACCCTCCGGGACGCCGCCACGCTGCGCGAGAGCGCCGAACGTACCGTCCGGGAGGCTGCTGACCTCGTGGCTCAGCACGCCCAGCAGTCGAGGTTCGACACCGTCACCAGCCCGGTGCGCAAACACATCCTGGGTGTCTCCCGGGCCCAGATGCCCGAGCTCGCCACCGAATGGGACCAGTCCCTGCGACCCCGGCTCAGGTCCCTCGACGACGACCTCGGCAATATCGGGCGGCACCGGGCGGCCATCGTGGCACGGCTGCACGGCATGGTGGCTGCGGCACTGCGGACGTTGCGGCTGGCCCAGCGGCTGTCCCGGTTGCCCGACGGGCTGTCCGACTGGTCCGGCCAGGAGTTTCTCCGGATCCGCTTCGACGACATCGAGGAGGCGGTGCTGCTCGACCGGCTCGGCGAGGTCGTCGACCAGGCGGCAACGGGTGCGGTGCGCGGCGGGCGAGAGCAACGCGACGGCATGTCGTTGCTGTTGCAGGGGGTGCGCGCGGCGATGCCCAAGGGCGTCCGGGTGGAGATGCTCAAGCCGGACGTGGTGCTGCGCACCGAACGGGTGCGGGTCTCGGAGATCCGCGATGTATTCTCCGGTGGTCAGCAGCTCACCGCGGCGATCATCCTCTACTGCACGATGGCGGCGCTGCGCGCGCACGCCCGCGGTGAGGGCAGGCGGCGGCACTCCGGGGTGCTCTTCCTGGACAACCTGATCGGCCGGGCCTCGGCCGGCTACCTGCTGGACCTGCAACTCGGGGTGGCCAGCGCGCTGGGTGTACAGTTGATCTACACCACCGGGCTGTTCGATGCCGGTGCGCTGAGCGCCTTCCCGCTGATCATCCGGCTGCGCAACGACGCCGACCTGCGTGCGGGACTGAAGTACCTGTCGGTGGACAACCAGATCCGCCGGGTACTCAACCAGCTCGACCCGCCGGACGGGACCGGGCAGCTCTCCGCCATCCGGATGTTCCGGCGCCCGGCTCCCACTGCGCAGTGAGCGGTTCATCGGGCCGGGTGCTCCGGCTGGCGGAACAGCTGGTCGGGTGGCCCAGGAAACGAGTCTCGCTGCCGGAGCTGTGGCGGCTGTTCGATGTGGTCGATCCCGCAAGCCGGGGCAGCGCGCAGCGCCGACAGCTCCTGGCCGACTGCTTGAACGAACTGGATGAGACCGCGGTAATCGAACTTCCTGCGGTCACCTCCTTCGACCGAACCCAGCACCCACCGCTGCCGCGTTTTGTGACGATTCCCCGCACAGGTCGCTCCCCCACCACAGATCGACTCCACAGTCCCAGCCGGGGCCCGGTCTGGCACCCCGATCTGTCATGGGTCGTCCCGCTTCGGCTGACTGGTACGCAAGCGCAGCTGCTGGAGCAGGTCAACGCGTGGCTCTTCCGCAGCGGGGGTCGAGATCATCTCCGAGTACCCTTGCGCGAGCGCTCCCTGGAACTACTGGGCGAGGAGAAAGCCCTCGATACGCTGATCGGAACCTCGCTGTTCGGGCCGGGGCGGTTGACCTTGGAGCTGCTGCGGACCTACCGGGTCACATTGCCGCTGCACACCACCTCGGTAGGTCCCGGAGATGTGCTCCTGGTGGTCGAGAACAGCGACACCTTCGACTCGTTGCGCCGCGCGCTGAGCCAGGCACCCGGCCGGGTCGGCACGCTGGCCTGGGGCGCCGGTGCCGGATTCGAGTCCTCTGTGCTGTCCGTGATTTCGATGGAGCCTGCGGTCCGGGAGATCCGCTACTTCGGCGACCTGGACGCGGCCGGTCTGCGAATACCCGCCTCAGCCTCCCGCCTGGCGCTACAGGAGGGCCTCCCAGCCGTGCAACCAGCGACCACGCTCTACACGGCACTGCTCGCGGTGGGACACCCGCGTGGTGGACAACTCCCCCTCGACGCACAGCGTGCCGACGAACTCGTCGCCTGGCTCGACCCTCAACACCGCCAGCCCTGCCACCTGCTTCTCACCAACGGCCACCGCATCGCCCAGGAAGCGGTCGGCCTGACCTACCTCACGACAACATCCGACTGGCTGGAGCGTTCCCGCTTCCGTTGACACCTGCTATACGACGTGGAGCCGTCGCGTTTCGAACTCTTCTTCGTATTCGCTCGGTGTCAGATAACCCAACGAAGAGTGAAGCCTTTCGTGTTGTCGTACCCTTCACCCCACGGGCAGGCCGGCGCTGCTCCAGCGCCATCACCAACGCATCGACCACGAGCCCCGTGCGCCTATGATCAGCAATCGCCCACCCCACCACCATAGGCGAATAACCATCAATCACCGACGCAATATACGCCCAACCCTCCCCCGTGCGCACTTAGGTGATATCGCCGTACGACAGGGAATCCGGTGTGGCCGGCCTGAAGGCACGACCCACCACATCCGGCAACTCCGAGGGCGTCGCCACCGGCACCGTGGTCCGCCTCCGCGGCCGAGGGTGGACGCTGACCAGACCCATCTCCACCATGAGCCGCTGCACCCGCTTGTAGCCCACACGCACCCCACCGCGACAGAGCTCCGTGTATATACGGCGCACGCCATATCGCTTCTTGTGCACCTCGAACAACCTCTTAATCTTCGTCTTCAGCACAGAGTCGTCACGATCTCTCTGCGACGGTCCACGCTGTTTCCGCGCATAATATCCCTGCCGTGTCACACCCAGCATCCGACACATATAATCAATCGGAAAAATATTATCCGGCTGAGCGGCCTGATCCGCGATGAACTCAAACTTCACTTGTTCTCGCTCGCGAACCAGGCCGCCGCTTTTTTAAGAAATTAATATCCATCTGCGCCTGTGCGTAATCCTTGCGTAGCTTTTCCAGCTCAGCACGCTCCGACAGACTCAGCGGCTTCTCCGGCACGTCACCCCGTTCCTTCGCCTTGGTGATCCAATTCCCAGAGTGTGCTCATGTATACCAAGGCTGTCAGCGACATCCTTCACCGACCGGCCAGACTCGATCACCAAAGCGACCGCTTCGGCCTTGTACTCCGGTGTGAACTTCCGCCGACTCGCCATCCACCTGATCCTTCCCGTTACCAATGAACATCATGGTCACTGTCAACGGAAGCGGGATCACTTCAACCAGTCACCGTTCCCGCGTCCAGAACATGGTGGGTGTGTTTGCGGACGCCGTGCTCGGGGTCAGCCCGTGGCGGGCGAACAGGGCGGCAAGCTTGGGGAAGGGCCGGCGGTAGTGGAAGCGCTGACGGCCGTGACCATTGTTGGTGGAGAGGTTCTCGGTGACCATGAGTGCGATCACCGGCAGAATCGCGCCGAGGGATGCCTCGATGTCGGTGAGGTGGTCGAGGGTGTCGATGACCCATAAGGTGTCCGGTTCGTCGATCGAGCCGAATTCGCCGGGTTCGATCACCGGGACGCCACCTTGGCTGCGCCAGCGCAGGAATGCGGTAGACGGCGAGTGGAAGTCACACCCGACCACATCAAATCCGCTCTGCCGCAAAGGAACGGCGTCGCTGCCGATGCCGCAGCCGTAGTCGAGCACGGTTCGGGTGCCGTGGCGGGCCAGGGTCGGGAGCGCGCGGGAGATGTAGTCGGGCCGATTGCCGCTGGCCTCCCAGATGGTGAGGTTGTAGAGATAGCTGGTGCTGGTGCGGAAGAACTCAGCGGCGGCATGCTCGGTGCGCGGGTCGGCGGCGTCCCATTCGGCGGCTAGGGCGCGGGAGGAGTCGAAGTAAGGTCGAAAGTCCGCGCCGAGGAACTCGGCGAGCTGCGCGTAGAGCGGGCTGGTGCTGGCGGCGTCCCAGCGGTACCGATTCCAGGCTTGCCAGCAGGGCTCACAGGTGTCCAGATGGGCGCGGACCTGCTGGTGGTGGCTGGGCGGCAGGGTGTGATGGAGGTACTCCTCGAGCACCGAAGATGACAGGTGGGTGGGACCGGTCACGTCAGTACCCTTTCGGGCCGAGCGCGGTGTGGTCGGTGGGCGGCCAGGTGAGGTGGCCGTTGCGGACGAGCAGGACGCGCATCCCCGCCTGGCGGGCCGCAGTGATGCCGTCGGGAGCGTCCTCGACGGCGAGGCAGTCCTCCGGGGCGACGCCGAGTCGGCGGGCGGCCTTAAGGAAGGCGTCGGGTGCTGGTTTGCCGTGCTCGACGTCGTCGCGGGTGACCACGGCCTGGAACAACTCGCGCAGGCCGAGAACGTCAATCCCGGCTTCGACCAGCACGGCGGCGGCACCAGAGGCCACCGCGCAGGGCAGACCGGTGGTGCGGGCATGTCGGACGAGGTCAACGGCAGCGGGGATCACGGCGAGCGTGTCGGGCGTGGTGGACGCGAGCAGGTGCGCGCGGCTGGTGGCGAGGATCTGCTCGATCGGTAGCGGTTCCGGCGCTTGTACTAGGGCAAGCAGGTCGCGGATAGCCAGGCCGCAGTGCTGGCGGTACCAGTCGGAGTCGAGGATGACGTGGTGCGGTGCCAGCGCGGCGCACAGGGACCTGTAGTTGCGGTCGTGGGTGTCGGCGAGGGTCCCGTCCCAGTCGAACACCACCGCAAGGCGGTCAGTCAGTGCGTCGAGGACGATCGGGGTGCTCATCGTGGCTCCTGCACGTCGAGAAACAGGGCGACGATGTTGTCGGCCGGATATAAGCGAGGCGTCGCGGTGGTAGCCGGGTGATCTGGCACGCTCATCGACGACCCGCAGCCTGCAACGATGACGGAGCCGTTCTGATGATCAAGCACGCCACTGCCAGCGTCTTTGTATTCCGCGAGTTCCCGGAGGGGTGGCGGCTCGGTTTGGTGGAGCAACCACGCCTGCGCAGGCACAGGATCGTCGGCGGGCATGTCGAACTGGATGAGACGCAGGCCGAGGCGGCGGTGCGCGAGGCCACCGAGGAGTCCGGACTCCAGGTG